>CAMOIA010000257.1 GCA_946615785.1 uncultured Clostridia bacterium | reverse complement strand
CCATCCTGGGCCAGCTGATTGAGAGCTTCACCCGCCAGAACGTGCTCAAGCTCAAGGGCAACGAGCTCGGTTTTGACCAGCTGACCGAAGAAGAAGCCGCCGAAGTGGCCGCCAGTGCACAGCAGGATTATGACAACCTGATCCTCTCTGTTGAGCAGAATAACATCACCTCCGGCGCGACGGGCGACGCCCTGCGCACCGAAGCGGAAGAATACATTAAGAAAAACGGCCTGAGCACGCTGGATGATTACATCGCCCAGTATACCGACGAAAAGACCGTCGCCAAGCTCGAAGCGAGCGTGAAGGATCCCGTGCAGGTGACGGAAGAAGACCTCACCGCCCGCCTGAACGAACTGGTGGAAAACGCAAAGACCACCTATCAGAATGACGTCGTGGCCTATTGCACCGCCGTGAACAACGGCACCCAGACCTATTACAGCCCCGCCGGCTGGCGCTATGTGAAGCACATCCTGATTTCCTTCAGCGAAGAAGATCAGTCCGCCGTCGCCGCTGCCCAGGCTTCCGTGGATGAAGCCCAGACCGCGCACGACACAGCTGAAGCCGCCGTCACCAGCGCGCAGGAAGCCCTGAACGCCGCCGACGAAAACGGCAAGGCCGCCGCGCAGGAAGCGCTGGACGCCGCGAACGCTACCCTTGCTGAAGCGGAAGAAGCCCTGACCGACGCCGCCCAGACCTATAACAACACGCTCGCTGCTGCACAGGCCAACATCCAGAGCCGCGTGGACGAGGTCGTCGCCCTGGTGAACGCTCCGGGCGCGGACTTTGACGCCCTGATGGCCCAGTACGGCGAAGACCCCGGCATGCAGGCCGAACCCGCCAAGACCAACGGCTATGCCATCTGCGAAGGCTACGCTTTTGTGGAGCCCTTCCTCACCGAAGCCCTGAAGCTTGAAAACGTCGGCGACATCAGCGCGCCTGTCACCACCTCCTACGGCGTGCACATCATCAAATACGTGGCTGACGGTGCCGAGAGCGAAATGACCCTCGACGAAGCGCGCGTTTCCCTGCAGGACACCCTGCTGACGGAGCTCCAGAACACTGCGTATGATACCGCCGTCGCGAACTGGACGAGCGAAATGGACATCAAGACCTGGACGGACAAAATGGGTTATTGATTTCTGAACCAGCGATTCACCACCGGCCCTGCCGGTGGTTTTTCTTTTCCGAAAACGCCTTTGCATGCGTAAGGCCGCTTCTTTGGCCCGAATCGGTCTGCGCCCTGAACTGCATGAAAACACAGCGGACGCGAGCTTCATCGCCGCGTCCGCTGCGTAATTTTTTTCGTTTTTACAGGATCAGTCCTCCAGCGCTTCGCGAAGCATGTCCACGGTTTCGTCAAACACCTTCAGCGCGCGTTCCACGGTGCGCGGATCGTTCATATCCACGCCCGCATATTTCAGCGCCTCGATGGGAGGCACGCTGCAGCCAGCGGAAAGGAAACGCTTGTAGCCCTTCACGGCCTCTTCGCCTTCCGACAGAATGCGGTCGGCAATGGCCACAGCGGCACAGTAGCCGGTCGCGTACACATACACATAATACGAGGAATAGAAGTGCGGAATGCGCATCCATTCGTTGCCGATCAGATCGTCCATTTCGCAGACGGAGCCGTAATAGGTTTCGTTCAGCTCGCGGTGAATGGCGCACAGGCTCTCTTTTGTGAGGGCCTGTCCCTGTTCCGCGAGGGTATGGGCGCGAAGCTCAAATTCCGCAAACAGGGTCTGCCGGAACACGGTGGTGCGGAAAGCTTCGATCAATTGGTTGCAAAGGAAAGCCGTGGCCTTCCGGTTGCCCTGATACTGTTTCATCAGATAGCGCATCAGCAGCACTTCGTTCGTTGTGGAAGCCACCTCCGCCACAAACAGCGAATAATCCGCCTTGGGATACGGCTGCGCGTGCTCGCTGTGCCAGGTGTGGAGCGCATGGCCCATTTCATGCGCGATGGTGGAGCAGCTCTCCAGGTCGTCCGTCTGGTTCAGAAGCACATAGGGGTGCACCCCGTAGCAGGAAGAGGAGTAGGCGCCGGAGCGCTTGTTTTTGTTGGGATACACGTCGATCCAGCCCTCGTCATGCGCTTTTTGCAGGAGATCGGTATAATCCTTCCCCAGGGGAGCAAGCGCCGTGATCACCGTCTGATACGCGGTCTCATAATCCATATCCAGATCGAAATCGTCCATGATCGGGGCATACAGGTCCCACATGTGCATGGTTTGAAGCCCAAGCCGGGCTTTGCGGACCTGCAGCGCTTTTTCAAGGCTCGGCAGCGCTTTGTGCACCGCCTCGACAAGGCTGTCGTACACCGCGACGGGAATCTGGTTATTGTCCAGCGCCATTTCCCGGCAGGTCGGGTATTTCCGGGCCCGCATCGTAAACATGTCCGCCTTCACATGGCCTGCGTACATGGCGGTCACCGTGGAAGCGAATTTCGCGAACGTGCCCATCATGGCCTCGTAGGCCTCTCGGCGCACCCGCTCGTCCTTGGAACGGATCAGCACGCCATAGCCG
>CAMOIA010000256.1 GCA_946615785.1 uncultured Clostridia bacterium | reverse complement strand
CCCTCAAGGCCCATGGCCTCGGCAGTCCTGCGCAGGTATTCCAGGTAGGCGGGGTCGCTCTCCAGTACCTCGCTGGTTTCAAGGTCCGCGCCCTCCGGGATGCCGGCGTCAGCCCCGTAGGTCACGGTGACGCGGTAGGCCACGCCGTCGCTCGCGATGACCGTTTTTTCAAGCCGGTAGCCGACCACGGCGTAAAGGGAAAAACCGTCCGTCTCAAATTCGATCGCGCCGCCGTCCCTGTGCGCGTCCATTCCTTCGGCCTCAAAGCCCTTATTCGCCGCGGCGGAATGGGCGCTGGCTTTGCGCGGGCCCTGCGCCTGCGGGGGCATGCTGCTTTTCAGGTGCAGAACCGCCAGGCCGTCCCCCGGCACGTCCATATCAAGGCGCACGCGAACAGGCCCCGCGGGCTGCACCTCCGCCCCGTTCACAGAAAGCGAAAGATCGAACACGCGAAGGGCCAGAATGTCCCCCTCCCCAACGCCGACAGATTCGGCGGCAAGGGAAACATAACCCTCCGTATCATTTATTTCCTGCGCCAGAAGCTCCGCCCCCTCGGGCAGCGCCCCGTCCCTTGCGCCCGTCACGCGGATCAGGTAGTCCTCCCCGGACGCGACGAGGCCCTGTTCCTCAGCGGGCTCTTCTTCCGTCTGCGGTTTCAGCCAGTCGCTGTAATAGGTATTCTCCTCGCCGAACACGCTGTCGCTGCGCAGCGCCCCGCCGCACAGGATCAGAAGCGCCAGCATCAGCGCCGAAAGTCTTTTCCAAATCAGTTTTGTATGCACGGATCATTCCCCGTTTCAGCCCTTGAAAGGGGTCGGTTATTTCGTTTCAAAGCCCTGGTTTCCCGCTTTTCCCTGCGGCATCAAAATCCAGCAGTACAGCATTATTTTGTCGGAAAAGTCCCTGATTGTCAAGATTTTTATGCATTCCCCATGCAGATGTCTTTCGCGTTCTGTCCGCCCCCCGGGGCTTTTTTCATTTGCACGCATCCCGCACAGGCGGTTCACGCTTTCCGGGCCTTCGCCGGACTTTAGGTCGCACCTGCGCGCACCCGGCGGAGGCTTCCCCGTTTACACGAAGAAACATGCCCTCATCCTGTGCATTCCGCCTTCCCAAATCCGCCTATCCATGCTATCATGGGATCGGCTCATTGGGGCTGACGCGCCCGGAAGGCTCCCGCCCCCGGGAAGAAAGGGAGGATACCCTACGCAGATCGGAAAACGCACCTCACGCGCCCGAAAAATCGTCGGCACCATCCTGCTTGTCCTGGCGGTGCTCCTGACCGTCGACGTCGTTTGGGTCATGACGGACAAAATCAGCGCCGTCGTCCGGAAGGCGGATTATCAGGAAGTCTTCATGTATCAGATCATCCTGTGCGCAGTCCTTCTTTTGTTTGCGCTGGATGTGCGTTTCAATCTCTTCACCCGGTGGAAATCCGGCATCTTAAGGGCCGTCGGGTGGGTTCCGCGCGTCGCCCTCGCGCTGCTTGGCGCGGTGATCCTCTTTTTCTGCGGGAAGGTGATTGCAGGCGGCATGGTCAACACCGCGGCCCAGGCGGATTACGCCATCGTGCTCGGGCTGGCATTGGAAAACGGAAAGCCCGCGCCCGACCTCCTGTCCCGGCTGGACAGTGCCCGCAGCTATCTTGACCGGTACCCTGAAGCGCGTCTGATCCTGACCGGCGGAAACGCGGACGAAAACGGCCTGACGGAAGCCGCCGTCATGCGCGATATCCTGACCGGGGCCGGCGTTTCGCCGGACAGGCTGATCCTTGAGGACCAGGCGCAGTCGACCGTCGAAAACTTCCGGAACATCGCCGGGCTGGTTTCATCCGAAGCGCCCGTCGTGATGATCAGCAGCGATTATCACATGGACCGCGCGGTACGGACCGCCGCGGAAAACGGCTTTGCGCAGGTGATGCGGCTGCCAGCCCCCTCCGCCCTGCTCGCCTATGGCGCGAACATGCTGTCGGAAGTGGTGCTCGATTTGAACGACCTGACAAAAAAGTAACGCCATAAGATCAAGAAGCAACGCCGCATTTCTTTTGAAAGGAACACGAAGCCGAAAACTTCAAAACCGTTCTCTGACCCAAAGGCGGAACACCGCACCGCTCCGCTGAACGCACAACCAGCCGGGTAAAGGACTTTCCGGATCGCGCAGACGCGCAATCCCGCTTGTCCATTTACCCGGCTGCGCTTGGATTCCGCCTGCCGAGAACCCCCCCGTGCACGCTCCCGGCCCCTGCGCCCGGCAGCTGATCCCGCAAAAAACGGACGCAAAATCGGACGCAAAAATTTGCGGTTGATTCCCATCCGAACGCAAAACCACCCTGCCCGGACCGCAAAAGCACCCTGCCCGACGGGGCAAGGTGCCAAGATGCTTTGGATATTTCCTGTGTCTGCCTGACAGGGGCGTATCCGTGCCGCAGTTTACCTTTTATATCCTGTATCCGCTTCAGCCAAGCCTCGAAAGGTACCGGCGCAGCCTTTCCTCCTCCCGCGTGCGGGAAATCACCCTGTCCGTCAGCGGCAGAAGGCCGTCGTCCGTCGTGTCCTCCAGCTTGTTTGCGCCGCTCTCCCCCGCCAGCCTTTCCTTCACGCCGTTCG
>CAMOIA010000255.1 GCA_946615785.1 uncultured Clostridia bacterium | reverse complement strand
CACGCCGGACATGCAGAAGCCCACAGCGCTTGACAGGCAGGCCGCCTTTGAAAAAAAGCGGTTATGGCGAAGGACGCCATACAGTGCCATCAGTCCGCCCATGCTGCTGCCGCCGATGCCCGTGCATTCGCGAAGCGGCTGGGTCGGCAGGTTTCGATCCGCCCAGGGCTTCACTTCCTCAAGAATCCACTGCATCGTCTCCTCCCCCATCGGCGCAAAGCGGGCGAGCATTCCCCGGCGAACGGGATAGGGCAGGTATTCGCTGAGCCTTTCGTCGCCTTCATGACCGCATTCCATGCCGACGATGATCATTTTCCGGTGCCAGCCCGAGAGAAAAGCCGCAAGGCCCCAGCATTTTCCGTAAGTCGCGTCCTCGTCCCGGAAAAGATTGTGCCCGTCAAAAAAATACATCACGGGCAGCTGCTCGCCAGCCTCGATCCCATCCGGCAAAAAGATATGCAGCGGGCGGTTTTTTCCCTTTGGAGTATAGGCAAAATCCTGTTTCAGGAGCATTTTCATTCTCTCTTTCCGTTTATGGGTTCAGGTTCAGAAGATACTGAAAAATTTTCCTTGCGATCGGCGCGGCCACGGCGCCGCCGCCCCCGCCGTCCTCCACCAGAACGGACAGCGCGTACGGGCAGTTTTCCTCGTCCAGAAAGCCGACAAACCACGCGTTCGTGTTTTCCTGTCCGTCGATTTCGGCGCTGCCGGTTTTGCCGCAGACCCGGACGCCGCTGATGGCGGCAGCCGTCCCCGTTCCGTTCATCACGACGTCCCGCATGAGATTTCCGATCACATCGGCGGAGGCCTTCGGAAGCACCGTGCCCGAAACCTGGCTTGAGAAATCAAGAAGCGTCTGTCCGTGAAAATTCGTTACGTTTTTCAAAAGCCTCGGTTCCATCATGATCCCGTCATTGGCCACGGCGGACGCAATCAGGCACATGTGCATGGGCGTCACGGCAAGCGCGCTCTGCCCGATCCCGGTCATGGCCACTTCACGGTCGGTCCGGTTTTCCGAAGGATAGGCCGCGTTTTCAACGACCAGGTCCCGAAAAAGGAAATTGACGTTGAACCCGAAGCGCTCCGCCATCCGCTTCAGCCTGGCGTCCCCAAGGTCAAGTGCCGCCTGGGCAAAGGTGTTGTTGCAGGAAACGCGAAAGGCCCGCTCAAGGGTAATATCGCCATGGCGAACATACACCTGGCGCTCAAGATCCGTGCCCGCGTCAGTAATGACGGCACCGCTGAGCGCAAGATCGCCCGTGCATATGTAGGTGCGCTGCGCCGCGTCCGCAAAGGCGTCCAGCATGGCAGACATGGTCACGATCTTAAACGTGGAGCCGGGCGCGTACAGGCCCTGCGTGGCCCGGTTGTAAAAGGGCTGGCCCGCATTTTGCCGGACAGCGGCAAGATTGCCCATGGGATCGTAATTCGGGAAAGAGAGGAGCGCGATCACCTCGCCCGTCCGATAATTCATCACGCAGACGGCGCCGCGTTTATCAGACGGAAACCAGGACGCGATCCGGCCGGAAAGCGCCGCGTCCACCGTCAGGCTGATCGTATCGCCCGCCTTCGGGCTGCCGGCAAAAAAGAGCCTGGCCTGGTCGAGAAAATCCATGTCAAACCCATATAAATAATAGGCCATGAAGCTTTCCACCGCGTTGGCGACATTTCCCTGCGCGTCTCCAACCACATGCACCATGGCGCGGCGGATGCCCTCATCCTCCGCGTAAACGCGCTGCGAATCCGAAGTGTAGGCAAGCAGGATCCCGTTGGTGTCATAAACAGCCCCTGCGACCGCGTTCTTTTTCTGCTGCCTGGCATAGGTGTTGCCGGCAAAGGAAAACCACCTGCGGCCCGAACGGATGAGGCTCCAGCCCCCAAAGAGGGCCAGCAGCAGAAAGAGGACCAGAAAAACAGGCAGCAGCCTGCGCAGGTTTTTCTTCATGTCCTTCATACGGTCTCCTCCAGCGCGCTCGCAACGCGCCTGTCTTCGCCAAGCGATCTGTCCACCCGGGCGGCGATTCCCGCCATCAGGCCGAGCACCGCCATGCTCGAGAGCATCGATGTGCCGCCGTAGGAAACAAACGGGAGCGTCACCCCGGTCAGCGGAATCAGCTTGATGTTTCCGCCGACGATGACAAAGGTCTGCAGGCCGATCAGGCAGGCGCTGCCAGCCGACAAAAGGGTGTCAAAAGCCGTCCTTGCCCTTCGCGCCAGCATGAGTCCCCGCGCGACGATGGCAAGATACATGCCCAGCACAATCAGGCCAAAGACCGCGCCGAATTCATTCAGGATGACGGAAAAGACAAAATCGTTATAATAATACGGCACCACGCTCGCGTTGCCGAGCCCGAGCCCGACGCCCCAGGCGCCGCCGTTGGCCATGGCGATCAGGCCCTGCACGATCTGGTATCCGTCGCCGCTCGGGTCCGCCCACGGGTCGATCCAGATGGCGACCCTGCGCCGGACGTGCGCAAACTGCCGGTAGCCAAAGACCGCCGCGCCCGCGCCCGCAACCGCACCGCCCGCAACCAGATACAAAGAGCCTGTGGAAAGATAAAACAGGATCAGCGTTACCGCATAATACAAAAAAGCCGTCCCAAGATCCTTCTGCAGCATCAGAA
>CAMOIA010000254.1 GCA_946615785.1 uncultured Clostridia bacterium | reverse complement strand
CGGCGCAGCGATCCGCCGCCTTGGCGTTTGAGGGGCTGCACGTGAAGTACAGAACAGAGCGCGCGTCCGCCGTAAAACGGTCCATCCCTTCAAGCACGCGCTTTTGCCCGTCAAAGTCCGCGTCCCTGAGCGGGTCGTTCAGGATGAGGAGGCGGTCGTTTCTTAAATGCGACCGGAGAATCAGAAGCAGCGTTTTTTCGCTTGCGGAAAGGGTTTTTGCCCTGCGGTTCTTCCGGATGTCCGGAAGGTACGCCTGAAAGAGCTTTTCGTCCGCACGATCCGTCAGCAGGCGCAGGTTTTCCCGCACGCTCAGGCTGTCAAAGACATTTTCCGCAAGGCATACGCCCTGTGCGAGGGCGCTTGAAGCGTTCCCGGGCAGGTATTCGTTTTCAAGGAGCAGCATCCGTCCGCCGTCCGGGACGCGCTGACCGGAAAGCACGGCCTTCAAAAGCGATACGGTGGGGTCCCCTCTTTTGTGCAGGATGGCGGTGGTTTCGCCCGCGCCAAGGTGCAGCGTCAGGGTGCTGGAGGCAATTTGCAGTTTTTCCGCCTGAAACAGGTCTTTCATCATACGCATCCGTTATCCGTTCTGTTTTCGTGCGATCACAACGCAGCGTCCGCTTTCAAGCGCAAAGCTTTCGTTCAGAAGGGCGCCGCTCAGTCTGTCCGATGCCGGGGAAGTCATTTTAATCAGTCTCGTCCCGGCGCCGAGGTTTGCAATCAGGGTGGAGGCGCCGCGGGAAAGAGCGACGACGTCTTTCGGCAGCGGAAAATCCACCGTCCGTTCGACGGGCACGTCCCTGAAAATGCGCTCGTAAACGGTCTTGAGCGCCTCCGTATCCACCCTTGCGGCAAGGTAAAAGGCCAGCCCCGCGCCGTAATGGTTCAGGGTAAAGCAGGGCAGACTTTGGCAGAAGTCCGTTTCGTAGACGCCAAGCACCGTATCCGCGGTCACGTCCTCAGGATACTCGCAGATTTCCATCGCCGGTATGCTTTCGCCCGTCGCAAGGCGCAGGGTGATTGTTTCCTCCGGGTACAGGGCGTCGAGCTCCGGGTCGCGGATGCCGAACACCTGTGCGGTTCCGTGCGGGGCGGTGCCGAGGTAAGCAAGGTCATCCCCGTCCACGATGCCGGAAAAGCAGGTCTGAAACACGCATCCGCCGTTTCTGACGTAGCTTTCAAGCCTTTTGTCAAAATGCTCCCTGTACATGAAAAGCTGCGGACAGATCACAAGGTCATAATCCTCAAGACGCGTATCCTCGCTCATATCCTTCACGTCGCAGCGAACGCCAAGCTGCATCAGCGCCTGGTGGTGTCTGTGCGCCTCCAGAATCGGATCCATTTTCCCCTGGTACCCGGTCTGCACGTTCAGACAGGCCCAGCGGTTTTCCGTGTCGCTTACAATCAGCACCTTCGCCTTTTCAAGCGGCTGCGCCTTCAGGTCCGAAAGCCGGATCAGCGCGTCCCCGACCTCGGTCACATCCCGGAACACGCGCGTGTCGTCCCGCCCGCTGTGGTCCATCACCGCGCCGTGGAACGCTTCGCTGCCGCCGCGCCCCTTGCGCCACTGGAAATACATCACGCTGTCGCTGCCGGAAAAAACGGCGAGCAGGCTGCTGGTCAGGTGCATACCGGGGCGCTTCAAGTGGTTCACGGGGTGCCAGTTCACTTTGCTCGGGCTCGATTCGATCATCAGGAACGGCGCGTCCTTGAGCGAGCGCATGAAATCGTGGTTCATGCAGGCCTCGGCGAGGGTTTTCAGGTTGCTTGCGCCGGTGAAATAGGGATAGGCGTCCCAGGAAATCACGTCGACCTCTTTGGCGAGGGTGTGATAATCGTAATCCGCGAAGTCCCACATCATGTTGACGGTGACGGGAAGACTGCTGAAGGGGCGGATCGCCTCCCGCTCCTCCCGGATGAAGGAAGCGCATTGCGCCGTCATGAAGCGCGCATAGTCCAGCTGCATGGAAGGATTGCTCGTTTCGCCAAGGGGCGACGGCGGGTCGATCTGCTCCCAGCGGCTGTACCGGTGGCTCCAGAACGCGCCCCACCAGCGTCTGTTCAGTTCGTCAAGCGTTGTGTATTTTTCTTTCAGCCACTCCTGGAAAGCTTTTTTGCACAAATCGCAGTAGCAGTAGCCGCCAAACTCGTTCCCGATGTGCCAGAGCTTCACGGCGGGGTGCTTTCCGTAGCGCTCGGCAAGGCGTCCGTCGATGCGCTTTACCTTTTCCCTGTAGACGGGGGAGGTGAGGCAGTGGTTGTGGCGGCCGCCGAAACGCCTGCGGACGAACTGTGCGTCTGTACGCATGACCTCCGGGTACTTTTCTGCCATCCAGGCCGGGCGCGCGCCGCTGGGCGTTGCGAGGCAAACGGAGATGCCGTGCGCGTACAGACGGTCGATCACGCTGTCAAGCCATGCAAAGTTGAAGACGCCTTCCTCCGGCTCGAGCAGGCTCCAGGAAAATATGCCGACGGAAACGCAGTTGACGTGCGCTTTCTGCATGAGCAGAAGGTCTTGTTCCAGGATGTCCGGCCTGTCGAGCCACTGGTCGGGATTGTAATCGCCGCCGTGCCAAAGGACGGGAGACGAAATTTCGGGCATGAGCATACCTCCATTTACCACAAAAGCGCCC
>CAMOIA010000253.1 GCA_946615785.1 uncultured Clostridia bacterium | reverse complement strand
GGCTTACGAGGTGTACAAGATCATCAAGAACCTCGGCAGTGGTGATTTTATGAAACACCCGGAGGATCTGTTTGTCGCCTCCGACGATACCCTTTACGTCGCGGACGGTGAAAACAACAGGGTTCTTCACATGACCCGGGAGGGCGAGGTGCTGGACACCATTACGTCGGCCTGCGGAAAGCCGCTTAAGATGCCGCGCGGCGTGTACGTGCACACCGACGGCAGCGTCTGGATCGCCGATACGGGGAATCTGCGCATCGCCACCCTGAACGCGGACGGCAGCGACCGCAAGGAATACACAAAGCCCGATTCGACGCTCCTCGGCAGCAATTTCACCTTCGACGTGCAGAAGATTTTCGTCGCAAACACCGGCTATATTTACGCGCTCAAGGGCGCGAACCTGATTGCCCTTGACGAAACGAACAGCTTCCGCGGATACCTTGGCGCGGATAAAGTCGGCTTTTCCCTTTCCCGCTTTCTCATCCGGCTCTTCGGCAGCAAAAGCCAGATCGAGCGGACGCTCAAGCAGGAGCCGGCGAGCTATTCGAACTTTTATATCGGGTCGGACAACATGATCTACGGCATCCTTTCCAATAAAGATACCGCGCAGATCCGCAAGCTCAATTCCGTCGGCACGAACACCTATCCGGAGGAAACCTACGGCTTTACCCTTCCGGAGCGCTCATCCATGAGCACCGCAAAGGAAATCAAGCCGACCTTTTCGGACATCACGGTGGAAGACAACGGTGTGATCACGGTGGTAGACCGCGGCACGGGCCTGATCTACCAGTACGACCAGGACGGAAACCTTCTGTGCTGCTTCGGCGGCCTGGGGGATACGGGCGGGCTCTTCCAGATTCCCATCAGCATCGACGCGGACAGCGAAGGCTACCTGTACGTGCTGGATTACCAGAACAACCAGATCACGGTTTTCAAGCCGACTTACTTTATTTCGCTGATCCACGAAGCCGTGCGCCTGCACGGCGAGGGCCGCTACGACGAGGCCATGGTTTACTGGCAGAAAGCCCTTGAAATCGACAACAACTATGCGCTGGCCCACAGGGGCGTCGCGAAGATCCTCGGCAAGCGGGAGGACTGGAGCGGAGCGCTTCGCAGCTACAAACTGGCGGACGACCGCGAGGGGTATTCGGAGGCCTTCGGCGAATACAGGCACGAATACTTCCGGCAGCACTTCCTGCTTGTGGTCCTGATTGCGGTCGTGATCGTCTTTGCGGCGGTAAAGCTTTTGTCGTTTGCCAAAAAGAAGGCCGATCTCTGGGCTGAGGACGTGCAGATGGGGAGGGGATTGAAATGACGGGCCTGAAAATGTGCGTCATGATGCTCTTTCATCCCATTGTGGTCGGGGAACACATCAAGCGTCAGCGCGGCAATGAAGCCTTCAGGCGGCAGAGCCTGTGCACAGTGATCGTGATCCTTGCGGCGGCGCTTGGCGTAAACATCTTTTCGATTTACTTTACGCATTATCCGCTCTCCTCGGTTTCCGTCCGCAAGGCCAATTTGCTGCTTGAAACGGGGAAGCTGTTTGTCCCGGTCTTGACCTGGGTGCTGGCGTCCTATGCCATGACCACCATCCTTGACGGCGCCACCCGCATGGGGGAGGCCATGCTGTATAACGTGCTCACCCTGGTGCCGTACGTCGTCTTTACCGTTCCGGTGGTGCTCCTCTCGCAGGTGATGGACGCGAACACGGCCTCGCTGTACGGCGTGATGACGGGCGGACTGATCGTGTGGATGGCTGTGCTCATGATCGTGGGCATCAAGGAAATGAACGAGTACAGCGTCGGAAAGACCGTCCTTGTCGTGCTGCTGACGGTTTTTACCATGGCGGTCATCTGGGCCACCATCGTGCTTCTGTTCACCATCTGCTCCCAGTTTGTGACCATGATCCGCGAAGTCTATTACGAGATCATCTACCGGCTGTAAGGAAGGAGGGGCCAGCGTGAAAAAATACGGATGGGTATGGGTTCTGTTCCTGCTGCTCCTGGCGCTTCCGGGCCTTTCGGAGGGGGATGCGAATGAGCGTGTGCTCTGCGCCGAAAACGGCAGGCTTTCGCTCTACATCTCCGCAAACGCGTGCAGCATCGATATCGAGGACCATCTGACCGGAAAGGTCTGGTCTTCCACGATGAACGACGAAACGGCGGAAGGCATGCGGATCATCCCTGCGCAGCAGAAAAGGATCACCTCGCTTCTGATCGTCAACTGCACGAACCTGCAAAGCGGCCTTGGCGTTGTGAACAACCTTGCGCTGATGGCGGAGCCAAATCTTGAAAGCGGCTATGAGCTGATCGAGAACGGCGTCAGGTGCACCTATTATCTTGGCACGTACAACGTGGGCCTGCAGGTGGAGTTTACCCTGGAGGATGACTGCCTTTTAACCCATGTGCGGTATGACAGCATCCGGGAGGACGGGGATTTTTCCCTTGTCAGCGTGGACATGCTGCCCTATCTCTTTTCCGCGACAGACCTTTCCGACGGGTTCTTCTTCTATCCGGACGGCTGCGGCGCGGTGATGGAATTCCGGGACAACGCGCACTATAAAGAGCCTGCCCGTATTTATTCGGTCTACGGCGACTATACGAAGCAGAAAGACCTTCTGGATATGTTCGACCAGGACGCGCCGAAGGTGATGATGCCTGTCTTTGGCATGAACCG
>CAMOIA010000252.1 GCA_946615785.1 uncultured Clostridia bacterium | reverse complement strand
TCACCCGCATCCGCACCGGCACCATGCCCATCGGCATCGGCAACTTCACCACCTATATGCAGCTCATGACCTCCGCGCCCGAGCTTTACGGCAGATGGTCCATCGCCCCGGTGCCCGGTACCCGGCAGGCGGACGGCACGGTAAAGCATACGGTCGGCACCACCGCGGCTACGGCCGATATCATCCTTTCCCAGAGCACGCAGAAGGAGGCGGCGTGGGAATTCCTGAAATGGTGGAGCAGCGACGAGGTGCAGATCCGCTACGGGCGCGAGCTGGAGGCGATCCTCGGCATGGGCGCGCGCTGGAACACCGCGAACGTGGAGGCCTTTTACAGCCTGCCCTGGGACGCGAGGCACGAACGCGTGATCCGCGCGCAGATGGACGCGGCACAGGAACAGCTGATCGTGCCCGGCGGATATTTCACGGGCCGGCATATCATCAACGCCTGGAACCGCGTGGTCATCAACAATGAAAACGCGCGCGATTCCCTTGAAAAGGCGGTCAAGGACATCAACAAGGAATTAAAAAACAAGCGCGAAGAATTCGGGCTTGAATGAACGGAAGGAGGCCGGATGAATGCAGGCGGTCAAACGCGAGCCCCAAAGCCTTCCTGCGCAGGAAAGCACCCTGCGCCGCTGGCTCAGGAAAAACGGAACCGGATACATGTTCCTGCTGCCGTTCCTGATTCTGTTTGCGGTTTTCGTCATCGTCCCCGTGGCGGTAGCGATGTACTACAGCCTGACGAATTACAACATGATCCAGCCGGCGCAGTTTATCGGCATCCGCAATTACGCGCAGCTGATTCTGGACGACGACGTGTTTCTGATTTCGCTCAAAAACACCATGATCTTCGCCGTCATCACCGGCCCGATCGGATACTTCGCCTCCTTCCTGATGGCCTGGCTCATTACGCTGGTCAAACGCGGACGCGGCTTTTTCTCGCTGATGTTTTACGCGCCTTCCCTGACGAGCGGCGTCGCCATGGCCACGATCTGGCTCATCCTTTTTTCCGGCGACCGCTACGGTTATATCAACAATCTGCTCCTTCGCTGGGGGCTCATTATGGAACCGATCCTCTGGACGAAGGACGCGACCTATGTTCTGCCGGTCGTGATGATCATTTCCGTCTGGATGAGCATGGGTACGGGCTTCCTTGTGTTCCTCGCCGGCCTTCAGAACGTCGATCCGGCCATGTGTGAGGCCGGGCGGGTCGACGGCATCAAGAACAAGTTTCAGGAGCTCAGGTACATCACCCTTCCCATGATGAAGCCGCAGATGCTCTTCGGCGCGATCAACGCCATCGTCGGCGCGTTCGGTGTTTTCGACGTGGCGACCGCGGTGGCGGGACTGCCAAGCCCCAACTATGCGGCGCATACCATTGTGGCGCACCTGTATGATTACGCTTTTACGCGCTTCAACATGGGCTATGCAAGCGCTGTGGCCATGGTGCTTTTTGTGATTACCTTCACCCTCGGCCGCGTGTGCATGCACGTATTCAAGGACAATACCTGATCCATCCACACCGCTTTGAAGGGAGACGGACTTATGACGACGGCTGTCAAAAAACGCCCCCGGTTTCATCTGCGGCTGAAAAGGCTCACCTTTTCAAGGTTCATGCTCTATCTGCTGCTGACGGTTTTCGTTGTGATCGCGGGCCTGCCGCTTTTCGCAATGGTCTGCCGCAGCCTGATGCCGCTGGACGAACTGTATATATACCCGCCCCGCCTGATCGTGCACAGGCCCACCCTGCGCAATTTCAGCGATCTGCTGACCTCGCTTTCGTCTTCGACCGTGCCCTTCACGCGCTATATTTTCAACAGCCTGTTCACCACGGTCGTGACCGTGCTTCTGAGCGTCGTCGTCTGCTGCATGGGCGCCTACGGCCTTGTCAAACACAAGCCGCAGGGGAGCGGAGCGATTTTTGCGGTGGTGCTCGCGGCGCTCATGTTTTCAACGCACGTGACGCAGATCCCCAATTACCTGGTCGTCAACCGGCTGGGGCTTGTGAACCAGCTTGGCGCGCTCATCGTTCCGAAGATCGCCGTGGCGTACAACTTTTTCCTCGTCAAGCAGTTCTGCGAGCAGCTGCCCGATTCCATCCTTGAGGCCGCGCGCATCGACGGGGCGAAGGAATTCCGCGTCTTCTGGACGATTGCGATGCCGCTTCTCAAGCCGGCCTGGACCACGCTTGCGGTGTTCAGCTTCGTGAACAACTGGAACGATTATTTCTCGCCCCTGATCTTTATTTCAAGCAACGCCCTCAAAACCCTGCCGCTGGCCCTGCAGACCCTTTCCGGCGGTGCAGGCGTGGTCGCAAGGGCGGGCACGGTCGGCGCGGCGACGTTCTTGACCACCATTCCTTCCATCCTCGTTTTCGCAATCATGCGCGGCAAGGTCATGGAAACCATGTCCTTCTCCGGCATCAAGGCCTGATGGAGGTCTGCAGATGAAACAAAACGCAAAGGAGGCCTTCGCATGATCAAAGCCGTTTCCCGCATGGCGGCGCTGGCCATGGCATTGCTGCTCGTCTTCATGTGCAATGCCTCTGCCGTGGTGGGCGTGGACGCGTTCGTCGCCGATACCGACGACACGGACGGCAAGGACAATTTCATTCCCATCCCGGCGGCTTACGAGGTGTACAAGATCATCAAGAACCTCGGCAGCGTTGATTTTATGAAA
>CAMOIA010000251.1 GCA_946615785.1 uncultured Clostridia bacterium | reverse complement strand
CCCAGATGGGCAGGCGTTTTTTGTTTTCGCGCACCGCGCGAACCACCGTCCCATCCCCGCCGATCACGATCAGCATATCCGCCGCATCGTCTTCTCCGGCGGGCACGCAGGTATGCCCTTCCTTTTTCAGCGCGTCCTCAATGACCTTTGCGGTGCGGACGGCGGATTCGTACAGGGGATTTGGATCAATCAGAAAACGCATGACTCCATCTCCGATCATTTTACCGGATCAGCAATCGCAGTTTAGCGCTTTCTTTCCTCGTTTGTCAATGGATTTGCATGCAAAACACAATACAAAAACGGTCGCCCGTCTCCGTCCGGCGGAACAGGGGCGTTCCGCTCCTGTTTTCATGCGTTCCCGCTCTTTTTTCGTTTGACAGACAGCCTTCGCGCGGCTATCATGAAAGCTGCGGCGAAAGCCTGGAAAGGAAACGATATGAACATCTGTATGTATGCATCCGCAAATGCCCTCGGCCCTGAATACACCGTCCCTGTAAAAGCGCTGTGCGATCAGCTCGCGTCGCACGGCTGCGGCCTTGTTTTCGGCGGGTACGCGGACGGGCTGATGAAAGTCGCGGCGGACGCTTTTTACGCGCACGGCGCGCCCATCACCGGCGTGGTCACGGACTTTTTTGACCGCACGCAGGCCCGCCATCCGGGTCTCACCGACGTGATCATCTGCCGCACGCTCTCTGAACGCAAGGACGAAATGGCGCGCGTTTCCCAGGCGTTCATCGCCCTGCCGGGCGGCATCGGCACCCTGGACGAGATCTTTTCGACCCTCTGCCAGAAAAGCTGCGGTCAAATCGACGGCGAGATCATTTTTTATAACGCCGCCCGTTTCTGGAGCACCGCCGTGCAGATGCTCCGGGAAATGAAGGATAAAGGCTTCATCCGCCCGGACCTGGACGGCGCATACCGCGTGTGCGATACCCCGCAGGAGGTGCTTTACGCGCTCGGGCTTGCCAAATGACGCGTTTTTCCGTCCCGCCGCCCATCCATGGCGGGAATCCTGACAAACCGATCCTGACGAACACAGAGGTACAATATGGAACCTGAAATCCTGATCCGATACCACGCGGACATTCCGCGCATTGAAAAACGGGAAAACGGCGACTGGATCGACCTGTACGCCGCGGAAGACGTGGTTTTGAAGGCCGGCGAGTTCGCGCTGATTTCCCTAGGCGTTTCCATGGCGCTCCCAAAGGGATACGAAGCGCACGTAGCCCCCAGGTCTTCCACCTTCAGGCGCTGGGGCATCCTGCAGGTAAATTCGGTCGGCATTATCGACGAAAGCTATTGCGGGGACGGCGATATCTGGCGTTTTCCGGCACTGGCCATGCGGGATACGAAAATCGAAAAAGGCGACCGCATCTGCCAGTTCCGCATCGAGAAAAAAATGCCCCCCGTGCGCCTGACGGAAGTTGACAAGCTCAGCGGCAATAACCGCGGCGGCTTTGGCTCCACGGGGGACCGGTAATGGCAGAGGCAAAGGAAAACGTAACCTATCTGCTTCGCTGCGCGGACGGAAGCTTATACTGCGGCTGGACGAACTGCATGCAAAAACGCCTCGCCGCGCACAATGCGGGCACGGGAAGCAAATATACCCGCTCGCGCCTTCCGGTTACGCTCGCCTATTCTGAGCATCATGAAACCCGGGAAGAGGCCATGAAGCGCGAAGCAGCCATCAAACGCATGTCCCGCGCGGAAAAAGAAAGGCTGATCCAGAGCGCGGACGCGCCGGATCAGCCATAGCATACAGAACCGGAGGCAAACGCTTCACGGGGCGCCGTTATACCTCCAGAATATCGAACGCCGCCGCACGCGCCATGCGGTTCATGACCGCAAGGCCGACGCCTTTTTCACCCCATCCCTCGCAGAGGATGCGGGTGATTTTTTTCTCGTCCATGTCCCTGAGCGCTGCGAAAAGCACGCGCGCGGTTTCCTCCATGCTGCCGCCGAAATTCTGCACCCTTCTTGAGCCAAAACGGTCAAGATGGTCCGCGTGACAGAGGATGCAGGCGTTTTCGCTTTCGTCATAGAGGCGGGAAAGGGTGCTGATCACCTTTTCTTCGTCCTCTCCGCGCACAATGGTCATCTGCCCCTTCGGGGCATAATGCCTGTGCCGCATGCCGGGCGAAGGCGCGGCCTCCCCTTCCTTCAGCGGACGCATGACGCTGTCCGCCACGGTGCAGTCCCCCGCGACGGCGGCGATCATTTCCCTCGTCACGCCGCCGGGCCTGTAAATCACAGGCACGGCCCCGGTCACGTCCAGCACCGTGGATTCGACGCCCACGCTGCAGTTTCCGCCGTCTAAGATGAGCGGAATGCGTCCGTCCATGTCCTCCAGCATATGCGCCGCCGCCGTTGGGCTCGGCCGTCCGGAAAGATTGCCGGATGGCGCCGCGATGGGCACCTTTGCCGCACGGATCAGGGCGCGCGCCGCCTCATGCGCGGGACAGCGCACCGCGACGGTGGGAAGCCCCGCTGTGGTCACGTCCGGCACGATCGCTTTCTTTGGCAAAAGCAGCGTGAGCGGACCCGGCCAGAAAGCGTCCATCAGGCGCTTTGCGGTCGCGTTCACATCGCAGAGCGCCTCCGTTTCCTCCCACGTGCTGACATGGACGATCAGCGGATTGTCCGCCGGCCGCTCCTTCGCCGCCACAAACCCCCCCCCTGCC
>CAMOIA010000250.1 GCA_946615785.1 uncultured Clostridia bacterium | reverse complement strand
CCCGAAGTGATCCGGCTGAATGTGCCAGGCATCCGGGACGTTCCGTTTGTCAACGACTTTGTTTCCCTCTCGAACCGCAGACAGTTTCCAAAGCGAATGAAGGTAATCCTCGATCACTGCCTGCCCGGGCTTACCCTCGCCGAGATCCGCGGGGCTGCGGAGAAAGCATACGCGGAATATGACCGGTACCTTGAAAACGTGCGCAAAAAGGCGCAGGAATTCCTTGAAGGCGCGCAGCGGGAAGGCAAGCCCGTGGTGGTGCTTGCCGGGCGGCCCTATCATGTGGACCCCGAGATCTGTCACGGCATCGACGAATTGATCTGCTCGCTCGGCGCCGCTGTGATCACGGAAGACAGCCTGAGCCATCTTGTCAAGCCGTTCCCTGTGAACGTGATGAACCAGTGGACGTATCACGCAAGGCTCTACGCCGCCGCGAAATACATCACGCAGGCCCCGAAGGAATGGAACCTTCTTCTGGTTCAGCTGGTATCCTTCGGCTGCGGCGTGGACGCGATCACGACTGACGAGGTGCGCGCCATTCTGGAACGGGCGAATTGCCTGTACACGCAGATCAAAATTGACGAAATCAGCAACATGGGCGCGGTCAAGATTCGCCTTCGGAGCCTTTTCAGTGCGGCCCTTGAGCGGACGAAACGCACGAATGCGACTGAAACCCACGAATAAGGAGAAAAGCCATGCGCATCGCTGTTCTGGGCGGGCTGAACCTTGACCTGCTCGCCAAACCGGAAGGGAACCTGAAGCTGCACGATTCCAATCCCGGACACATCCGATTCGCGTGCGGTGGCGTTGGACACAACGCCGCGGCAAGCCTCATGCGCCTTGGATACAGCGTCCGGCTGTTTACGGCCATGGGCACAGGCGCCGCCTCGCAGCTGCTGCACGCCCTCTGTGCGGCAGAAGGTCTTCCGATCGAGGCGGTTTCGGTGTCTGAAGGCAACGGCTGCACGTACCTTTGCCTGCATGAGGACAGCGGGGAGATGCTCTGCGCGGTCAACGACATGCGGGCGATGGACGCAATTACCCCTGAAAAAGCGCTGTCCGCGCTCTCGGCATTCTCGCCGGAGGCGCTCGTGCTGGACACAAACCTTCCGCAGGATACGCTGACGGCCGCCGCGAAAGCCTTCGCCGAAAGCATACCCGTTTTTCTCGATCCCGTTTCCACCTTCAAAGCCTCGCGCAGCCTGAATGCCCTGCCGTATCTGACGGCCATCAAGCCGAACCGGATGGAAGCGCTGGACATGACGGGCGAGAGGAGCGTGGAAAAAGCCGCCGAGCGCCTGATCCGGGAAGGCGTCCGCTACGTGTTTATTTCCCTCGGCGCGGAAGGCGTTTATTACGCCGACCGTTTCCGGCATGGCATCGTGCCGGCGCTGCCCGTCGACGACGAGGTTTCCGTCACCGGCGCGGGCGACGCCATGTTCGCGGGCCTGATCGACGGGATCCTTCGCGGCATGGACGTTGAGACCAGCGCGCAAAACGGCTGCCGCGCCGCATGGCGGCAATTGACAAACAGTGAGGATTGATCATGATGAACCCATTTCCGTACGATACGATCGTATTTGACCTTGACGGCACGCTGACGGATTCGCGCGAGGGCATTGAAAACAGCATCCGCTACGCGCTTGAACACATGGGAAAACCCAGCCCGGACGAGGCTACGCTGACCCTGTTTCTCGGCCCGCCGCTTGCGGAAAGCTTTATGCGCTACTGCGCCATGACGGAAGAAGAGGCCGTTCTGGCGACGGATTATTACCGGGAGCGCTATGTGCCGAAGGGGCTGCTTGAAAATGCCGTCTATCCCGGCATCCGCCCCCTGCTGGTCAGGCTGAAGCAAATCGGCGTCAGGCTCTGCATCGCGACCGGAAAACCGTTTGACGCAACGGAGAAGATCCTGCGCCATTTTGCGCTCTTTGATCTTTTTGACGCAATTTGCTGCCCCGGGCTAAACGATATGCACGCCGACAAGGGAGCGCTGATCGGACGCGCTCTGTCAAACGATCCGAAGGGAACCTCCGTGCGCGCCCTGATGGTCGGCGACATCGCCGGCGATATCCTGGGCGGCCAGTCACAGGGAACGGACACCTGCGCCGCGCTCTGGGGCTACGGAAAGGACACCATCCTGCAGGCCTCCCCCACCTTCGCCTGCCAGACGCCCGATGATCTCTACAGGCGTCTTTTCGGCGAGGAATTGAAAAAGAAGGGCTTTTTCATCTCCCTGGAAGGCATCGACGGATGCGGCAAAACCACCCAGCAGCGCCTGCTCGCCGATACGCTGCGCCGTTTCGGATATGAAACCGTTTTGACACGGGAGCCGGGCGGCTGCCCCATCGCCGAGCAGATTCGCGGCATCCTTCTGACCAAAGAGGATACACACATGCGGGACGAAACCGAGGCGCTGCTCTTCGCCGCCGCGCGCGCCCAGCACATCCGCGACACCATCATGCCGGCTCTCGAAGCGGGCAAGGTGGTGCTGTGCGACCGGTATCTTGATTCTTCCATCGTTTATCAGGGCATCTGCCGGGGGCTTCAGGAGGAATGGGTGCGCCTGATCAACCGCGCAGCCGAAAGCTGCATGCCGGATATGACCGTGGACGTGCGTCTGTCAGCGGATGAGGCCATCCCCCGCCGGCTCAGTGCGGACACCCCGGACCGCATTGAAAAAAGCGGTGCGGCGTTTTTCAAGAAGGCC
>CAMOIA010000249.1 GCA_946615785.1 uncultured Clostridia bacterium | reverse complement strand
TTTCCGCCGTGCGCCATGTCGGCGTAAAAGCTGTTCACGGCGGAGGGCATGACGACGGCGAGCCCGAGGCCGGAAACATAGCGCTCGATACCGGTCTTCCGAAGCCAGTCGGAATGGTTGCCGTACATACCGTGCAGAAGGTAGAGGCATTTGAGCGGATGTCCCGCTTCCAGGTCCTTCCGCTGCGGCAGGATGACGTCGGCGGTGACGCAGAGACGGAGGGCATCGGAAAAGAATCGCGTTGTCAGCAAAGCGGACATGGTCAGACCTCCTTTCCGCCAAGCGGCAGCCAGGCAAGCACGTTCTGAATCTGCTCGTCCCATTTCTCCCAGCTGTGGCCGCCGGGACCCTGAGACCAGGAAAGGTCGTAGCCGGTAGCAATCAGCCTGTCCCGAAGGCGCACGTTGGCGTCATACAGCCCGTCGTCTGTACCGCACCACATGAAGAAACGGGCGCTGGCGCTGTTTGCAGGCTGTGAGGCGAGGGTGAAGAGGTCGTTTCCCTGCTCGGCGGCTGTTTTCGCGTCGCCGAAAAGGTCGATCCACATTTGCCTGCGCCATGGGTCTTTATTCGCAAAGCCGTTTTGGATGTCCGCGGCGGAGGAAAGGCCTGCCGCATGGGAAAAGACGTCCGGCCGCTTCAGGCCGCATTTCAGCGCGCCGTAGCCGCCCATGGAAAGGCCCGCTACGAAGGTATCCTCCCTTCGGGCGCTGATTTGCGGAAACAGGCTTTGGCACAGGCGCGGGAGCTCGTCCGAGATGTACGTGAAATACCTGGGCCCGACCTGCATGTCGGTATACCAGCCAAGGTGGCCTTCCGGCATCACGACGGCAAGGTTCAGCGCCGATACATACCGCTCGATGGACGTGCGGCGCTCCCAGATGGTGTGATCGTCCGTCATGCCGTGCAGGAGGTACAGAACAGGACATTTTCCCCCGGCCCGGCTTTCCATGCCGATCATGGAGCCGGCGTTTTCCGGCAGCAGAACGGTCGCTTCCATATTCATTTTGAGGGCGTCAGACGCAAAGGTCATCTGAATCAGCGCCATCAGATCATCCCCTTTCCGCGTTTGTTTTCAAAAAAGCGCCGCAAAAGCGCCGCGGATTCGTCGTGCAGAAGGCCGCCCGAAACCTGCACGCGGTGATAAAACCGGTCGTCCTCCGGCAGGTCATAGACGCTGCCGCAGCAGCCCTGGCGGGCGTCGTATGCGCCGAAGACGCAGGCGTCAAGCCCGGAGAGCATCATGGCGCCCGCGCACATGGGGCAGGGCTCCAGGGTGACGTACAGTGTGCAGCCCTGAAGCCGTTCGGTCTTTAGCCTGGCCGCAGCACGCTGCATGCAGAGCATTTCCGCGTGGGCGAAAATGCCCTCCGGGCCGCTTTCGCGTTCATTGTGCGCCCGGGCGATAATGGTGCCGTCCTTCACGAGAACCGCGCCGACAGGCACGTCTTCGCCGGCGTTTTCCGCTTCCCAAAGCGCCTCGCGCATGGCATCCTGATCGTGCATGGCATCAAATCCTTTCTGTTTGCGCACAGCAAAACGGCTGCGGCATACAGCCTTACAAGGCCAGCCGCAGCCGGAATTATTTCACAAGCTCACTGTAGCCGATTCCCAGAAGCTCGTTCTGGTCCCGGTCCTTGTCCGTCGCGGAGCCGGAATAGGTGCCGATTTTGTTGATGCGGCTGCCCATGAAGATCATGCAGGCGGTCTGGCCGCCGTCCAGGTTGATGGCGGTTTTGCAGCCGAGCCTGGCCATGGTGTCCGCCATCCACATGCAGGAGCCGCCCACGGAATAGGAGCTTGCGAGCCGGCCTTCCAGCAGCACGCAGAAATAATGTCCGCGCTCTGCCATGCCGATGGCGGTCCTCGGGTTGTCGATGTCGCCGAAAGCGCTCGCCCTCGGGCTTACCTCTCCGTTTTCAACCAGGATCGGCCCGAAGGAAAGCACATCCTGCGCGCCGCTGTCAAGCAGTGCCTGGCCCGTTGTGACCCCGTTGAGGAACACCTCCATGTTCCCGTTCGGGTAGAAGGCCGCCACGTCCAGCGGCGGATAGACGGTGCTGTTTGGTTTTTTCGGCACGTCGTACATCAGGTTGCCGCGGCGGATGACGATGCCGATGGGGTAAACGTAATTGACTTCCTTCTGCCTGCCGACCCGGTAGATGAAGAAATCGGTATTCATGGCAAAGACGAGGCCGTGCTGTTTGGCGATGTTCTGGGGGTTGGTGAGGCGGTTGTAGTTTTTGTACTTGGTTTCGTCGAAGGCATAGGTCGTGAACATGTCGCTTTCCGGCTTGCACCAGATTTCCGCCTCATACCAGCGCATCAGCTTCGGGCTTTTCTGGCTCTGGCGGTGGATCTCGATCCTGAGGGTTTGGGAAGCGTAAAGCCAGAGGCCGTTCTTTTCGTCCGTATAGACGAATTCTTTTTCGCCTTCCGGCAGGAATCCGTCCGCGGCCATGGCGGGGAACTGAGCGGACATGCTGGCGGTGTCTGCGATGATGTCTCCGCTTTCCTCCTGCCGCCTGGGCGTGACGGGGGCCGGGGTGGGCTCCTCCGGTTCTTCCGTGGGGGCAGCGGTCGGGGCGGCTGTGGCCAAAGCGGCGGCGGTGGGGACAGGCGCGTCGGGTGCGCCGGCGCTAATAGCGAGCGCGTACGGGTCGTCCTGGGTGCCGTGTCCGCCGGTTACGGTGAGCGCGGCGAGGGAAACGGTCACCGCGGGGCGCACGCCGGTGGAACGGGAAT
>CAMOIA010000248.1 GCA_946615785.1 uncultured Clostridia bacterium | reverse complement strand
GATCAGCGCGCGATGATCGTGCAGCATGGGATCCTCCTTTCAAACAATTGAGCTCACGTTCATATGATACATTGTTCATATGATCCTGTCAAGCATGATTTCCGCCTGCAAACATTTTTATGGACATTTTCGCTTCGAAAGGACGCTTTTCCGGCGGGCAGGACGTGCTGTGAAAGGGGCCCCAAACGGGGTGTTTTCCGTCGGCTGGGCCGCAAAAGCGCCTGGACAGGCACGGTCGGGGTGCCTGAAAGCAAAAGAATTGACAAAGAAAATGGCGCTGATGTATACTAAACAAAACTGAAGCAGGAGAGCGACGGATGGATGAGCAGCAGCTTCTGGCAGCCTTACGGACGCTGAATGAAAGTGAGCTGTTTTACCGTGACTACAGGTCCGCAAGGGAATCGTCTGGCTTTGCGTCTTTTCTCGATAATCTTGATCCCGAAAAGGTGCGCAGACAGCAGCTGCTGATACCGGAATGGCCGGAGACGGTCCCGACGGAGTACCTGGAAAATCAGTTTTTTCAGGCGGATCAGCCCTCTGGCATTCATGTTTCCAAGCACAATTGCTATACGCCGCCGGTAGAGCATCACCACAATTTCTTTGAACTGTTTTACGTACTGGAAGGAAAATGCGCGCACAAGGTGCGGGACCGGGTTTCGCACCTGCAAACAGGCGATCTGTGCCTGATTCAGCCGCGTGTAACGCATGCGCTGGACGTGCGGGACGAAAGCATCGTGATCGACGTGCTGATCCGCAGATCCACGTTCCGGCATTATTTCTACAGCATCCTGCAGGGCGACAATCTGCTCGCGAATTTCTTCCTGAGCACGCTCTACAGCCGGCGGGGTATCGATTACCTGATTTTCCACACGGGCGGGGATCCGCAGCTGCACAGCACCATGATCAGCCTGTGCGGGGAATACATGGAGCGAAAAGCCTATTATTCCATCCTGGTCAACGCGCTGGTGACCAAGCTGTTCGTGGAGCTGCTCAGGAATCACATGGACGGCTGCGAGACCCCCGCGGATCAATACCGGGATTCGCAGGCGGCCATCCGCATTGCGCGGTACCTGCAGACCAACGCCGCGGCGGCAAGCCTTGGCGACCTGGCGGACGAGTTCCATTATTCGCCGGAATACGCGTCGCGGTTTATCAAACAGGTAACCGGGCAGACCTTTATGCAGCTTCTGACCAGCATACGGCTTGAAAACGCGGAACAGATGCTCCGGGATACGGCCATGCCGGTTTCAGACATCGCAAGCGCCGTCGGCTATGAAAGCAGCGAGCATTTTATCCGCACGTTCCACAGACATGTCGGGCTGACGCCAAACGGGTATCGGCAGAAAAAAGGGTTTGACAGGCGGCCCGAGTGAACTCGTTTCCAATATATATTACATACGGAAAGGATGATCCAACGTGAGTCAACCAAAGCAAAGCATTTTTGACCGGCTGCCAAGCCTGATCAAAAAGTCCAATGTCACCCTCTTTCCGGAGGGCGCCATCGGTTATCTGATCGGTCCTACCCTGGCCCTGATGGCCAATTCGGTGCTGGCTAATTACTTTAATAAGTACATGACCGATGTTCTGAACATCAATTCCTGGGCCAGCGAATTCTTCAAGTGGCTTCCCGTTATTTCCGTTATCTTCGTCGTGCTCGGCAACATTATCGTCGGCCGGCTGATGGACAGGAGCTCCTCCAAGGCCGGCAAGGCCCGTCCGCTGCTTCTGATTTCCGTTCCCATCTCGTTCCTGGCGCTTTTGATCCTGTTCGTCATATCTCCCCTTGCGACCGACACCATCAACACCTCCGGTCAGTCGCTTGCGCTGGTGTGCATCGCCATCGGCTACAACCTGTGGTTTGCGATCGCCTATCCCATGTACTACACGCCCCATGCGGCGCTTGTGAACCTTTCCACCCGCAACAGCAAGGACCGCACGCTGCTTGCCACGCTGTCAAACGCCACCGCGCTTGCGGCCATGGGTCTCAGCACCATGATCCTGCCCTTCTTCCTGAGCCTGCTTTTCGTGCCGCAGACTACCAACCTGCCCGAAGGCGCCGAGCTGCTTGCAAGCGGCGAATACGCCCTCAACGGCGTGGTGCTCTACGACGCCGTGGCTTCCTACAACCATTGGAAGGTTTTCGTCATCGCGCTGACGGCCATCACCGTGGTGGGCGCGCTCGTGGAATTCATGTTCACCCGTGAGCGCGTTACCGAAGAAACCATGAACCAGGGCGAAAACATCGCGCCCGCCAAGGCCCTGCCCATCGGTCAGCAGGCGAAGATCTGCTTTAAGGATAAGTTCTGGATCATCATGATGGTGTTCTTCTTCTGCTACCAGCTGGGCGGCATGGCGAAGAACGTTTCCCAGCTCTACTTCTGCCAGGCTATGTTCCCCAACGCCGAAGGCGTGTACACCATTGCCAACGGCGGCAACATTTCCGGTTTCCTGGCCATCATCGGCGCCATTCCCACGGCCATCGGCATGGTGGCAGCGCCCATCCTTGCCAACAAAATCGGCAAGGGCAAGGCCATCTTCTGCGGCGCCATCCTGGCCACTGTCGGCGGTTTGATCGGCCTGATCGCTCCGGCCAACCTGATCCTTGTGTACGTCTCCTTCATCCTGAAGGCCCTTGGCTCCACGCCTGCGATGTACCTGAGCATGGCGCTTCTTGCGGACGTGCTGGATCACCAGGAAGCCATTCACGGCAAACGCACAGACGGTCTGACCATGACCATCTACGGCGC
>CAMOIA010000247.1 GCA_946615785.1 uncultured Clostridia bacterium | reverse complement strand
CTTCTGGGGATTATCCTCCCCTTCCGGACGCTGCGGACAGGCGCCCGGGCCATGGCTGTGAGCCCTGGCTGCTCCTCCACCGTCGCAAGCACCGGTTACTGCTCCAGCAGCGATTACTGCGATCTGGATGAAATCCGCTGCGCAGAGTGCACCGGCGACTGGGTGATCGTGCTGGACGAAGAAGAAGACCCTCGGGGCTGAGACCGCAAACACAGGGAACCATCCCCAGCGCAAGCCGCTTCCTTTGGCACAGATGTGCCTTTCTCACCAGCCTTCAGGCTGGTTTTTCTTTTTCTGTTTCCCGTCACAATTGGCGGTCCGTACTGAAACACCGGGGCAAGCCCCGCGCACGTTCCAGATCGGCACTTTTTTTCTTGCAGCCCGGCTTGCAAATGCCCCTCCTTTCCGATATGATGGAAATAAAGAAAGAACCGACGGATGGGAGGGAATCCCCGTGCCTGAAAGCTTTGCCGAAAGGCTTCGGCGGCTTCGGTCTGAAAAGGGCGTCACCCAGCAGCAGCTGGCCTCGATGATGTATATCGACCGCTCCAGCATCGCCCGGTGGGAAAGCGGCCTGCGGCTTCCGGATCTGGTGCTGCTGCCGCGCCTTGCCAGGTGCCTGGGCGTGGAGATGTCCGTGCTGTTTCCGGGGGAATCCATGCCCGCGCACGTGCCGAAGGTGATCATCGTGGACGACGAGGCGCCCATTTTATCAGGCGAATTGAACACGCTGTGCGCGTCGCTCCCAGGCGCGGAGATCACCGGCTTCACCAAGCCCCGGGAGGCGCTGGAATTCGCCGCCAACAACCGCATCGACCTTGCGTTTCTGGACATCGAGATGGGGAAAACCAGCGGCTTTGACCTGTGCGAAAAGCTGCTTTCCGTCAACCCCTCCACGAACGTCGTGTTTCTGACGGCCTTCCCGAATTACGCCCTGAACGCCTGGAAAACCGGCGCCAGGGGCTTTATGGTGAAGCCGCTGGACGAAAAAGAGATCACAGCACAGCTTGGCAGGCTGAAGATCGCCCTGCCAAAGCCGGGCGCCGAAAACAGGGAGGCGGACAAATGACCGACTGGACGACGATTTTAAACTTCGCCATCGCCGCGTCGGGCCTCGTGCTCTCCTCCCTCGGGCTGATCCTCTCCATAACCTGCCGCCCGATCGAGCGCTGGACGCGCAGCTATTTTATCGCCACCTTTTTCATCATGTTCGTCTGCACCCTGGCGACCGCAATCGATTATTACGCGCTCATCTATCGTCACGCCGCGCTGATCAAGCCGCTCATTTTCATCGAATCCATTACCTCCGCGCTGATGATGCCGCTGCTTTCGGTCTACATGCTCAAGCTCAGCGGGGAAAACTGGCGCAAAAGCCCGCTCTTCGCCGCCGTGATGACGCTGCTCACGGCGTATTTCGCGCTGCTGATCTACACCCAGTTTTCAACCGCCATCTATACGGTTTCAGACGGCGTGTACAGCCGCGGGCCGCTCTATCCCCTGCTGCTCGTTCCCCCCGCGGCCATCCTGGTTCTGAACCTCTTTGGGCTTTTCAGGCGGCGGAACCGTTTCAGCAAACGCCAGCAGCAGGCGCTGCTTGTGTACATGGCGGCGCCGCTCGCCTCCATCGTGTTCCAGATGTTTTCCTACGGCGTCCTGCTCGTGTCCCTGGGCACGCTGGTGGGCGCGTACGTCATGTTCATCTTCATCCTGGCCGAGCAGACGGACATCGCCGTGCGGCAGGCCCGGGAAAACGCCGAAAAGGAATTCGGCCTGAAGGTTCTGCAGATGCGCCCGCACTTCATCTACAACGCCATGACCAGCATTTATTACCTGGTGGACACCGATCCCGAGGCGGCCAAGGGCGCCATCCGGGATTTTTCGCAGTACCTGCACCGCAATTTCAGCGCCGTGGTCAAAACCGAAAACGTGCCCTTCGAGGAGGAGCTGGCGCACACCAGGGCTTACCTCGCCATTGAAAAAACCCGCTTCGGCGAGCGGCTGGACGTGCGGTACGATACCCCCGAAACGGCCTTCTCCCTGCCCCCGCTGACGGTGGAGCCCATCGTCGAAAACGCGGTCAAGCACGGCATGGACCCGGACCTGGACGCGCTGCACATCCTGATCCGCACCCGCTCGCTTGCGGACGCCTGGGAGATCACCGTGATCAACGACGGCGCCGAATTTGTCCTTTCCGAATCCGACGGTGAGGGCGTGGGGCTGAAAAACGTCAGCGACCGCCTTCGCATCATGTGCGGCGGCACCCTCACCATCACCCCCCTTGAAGGCGGCGGCGCCGACGTGACGCTGAAGATACCAAAATAACGCGCAGGGGCGGAGCTTGGCTGGCACCACCCCTTTGGTTTTCAAGTTCACCGGAACACAGGGGCCCGTCCCCCTGTGCACGTTCAAATCAAAATATGATGCAAATTTTGATGCACTTTTTTTACCCCCCGGCTGCCACCCGCAGCCGTTTTTGCGTATACAAAAATGTCGGGCAAATGCCCGGCACCCACAGGGTCAAACAGCAAAGAGGCTATGAAACAGGCCCCTGAACGACATACAGTATGAGGACGAGAAACATCATGGAAAACCCCAATCTGTCCGAACTGTCCCTTGAAGAAATCGCCAAAGCCGCCGGCGGCACGCTCGATACCACGGAAGAATGGTTCTTCGATCTGATGATCAAGCTGTTCAAGCAGCAGGGCAAGAAAATGGAGGAGGTCTATCAGATCCCGGGCCTGCCCGACGATCAA
>CAMOIA010000246.1 GCA_946615785.1 uncultured Clostridia bacterium | reverse complement strand
TCGCTGCGAAGTGACCCTGACGGGGAATGACGAGGCCTCCCTTTACATGCACGCGAGCCAGTACCACCTGAACGCCATCGCGCCAAGGCACGCGTCCGGTCTTTCCATTCCCGCCCGCGGGCTTTCCGGACAGACCTACAAAGGCGCCGTCTTCTGGGACAGTGAGATTTTTTTCTTTCCCATGTTCGTGCACACGCAGCCTGAAATTGCCGAATCGCTCCTGCGCTACCGCATCCAGACCCTTCCGGGCGCCCTCAAAAAAGCCGCAGAATACGGTTTCCGGGGCGCGTTCTACGCCTGGGAAAGCCAGGAAGGCGGTGAGGAAGGCTGCACCAATTTCAACGTGGTGGACGTATTTACCCACCGTCCCGTACGGACCTATTTTCGGGATAAACAGATCCATATCAGCGCAGACATCGCCTATGCCCTCCAAAGCCACTATACCATCACGGGTTCCAGAAGCCTGCTGGAGGAAGGCGGCGCAAGGGTGATGCTGGAGTGCGCCAGGTTTTACCTGAGCCGTGCAGACGCACATCTTGACAGCGAAGAGGTGGATTTTGCCGACGTGATCGGCCCGGACGAATACCATGAGCGCGTAAAAAACAACGCCTTCACCAACCGCATGATCCGGCACTGCGCTGAAAGCGCGCTGGGGCTCAAGGCCGTCTTTGCGGACAGGCCGGACTGGTTTTCCGCCCTGCTTCAAGAACTGCACTATGAACAGGACTGGAAGCGGCTTCAGGCGCTCCAGAGCCGCATTCGCCCCCCAAGGATCAAAAAGAACGTGATCGAGCAATTCGACGGCTATTTTGATCTGGAGGACTGCACGCTTGACGCTGTCCGCGCCCGCCTTTGCGACCCCAGGGAATACTGGGGCGGCGATCACGGCGTGGCCGGCACCACCCAGATCATCAAGCAGGCCGATGTGATCGCCATGATGGCCCTGTTCCCGGAGGACTTTTCGGACGAGGCGGTGGAATGCAATTTTGCATATTACGAGCCCCGTACCGAGCACGGCTCCAGCCTTTCAGCCTGCATGTACGCCCTGACCGCCTGCCGGGTGGGCAGGCTGGATAAGGCCTGGGAACTGTTTTTAAAAACCGCCGGCATCGACGTCCTCGGCGGCGGCAAGCAATGGGCCGGGGAAATCTATATCGGCGGCACGCATCCCGCCTCCAACGGCGGCGCCTGGATGATCGCTGCCCTGGGCTTTGCCGGCCTCCGGGTGCAAAACGGACAGGTCCATCTCCGCCCCCGCCTGCCAGAGCAGCTGCGCCGCCTGCGCTTCCCCATCACCGCAGGGGGGAAAAGGCTGATCGTGGATGTGACGCACGAAGGCGCGCAGATCCTGCGGGAAGAATAAAGGCGTTCCCATTTTCTGCATCCGGCGCGTCCCATACAAAAAGCGTCTTTCTCGGAAAGAAATGAAGGGGAAACCGCTCTTTGGCCTCCAAAGAGCGGTTTCCCCCGCTTTTTTCGTTCCCATTATGGTGATTGTGTATGGTTACACCCTTCGCACGCTGCCCCGCTCCACGAGCCGCACCGGCAGAATGATCTGCTTTTGCACCGCTTCCTCATGCCGGAGCTGTGAAAGGATCATATCGGTGGCCAGAATGCCCTTCCGGTCGGCATCCTGGTGCACAGTGGTCAGATTCGGAACGGTCAGAAGGGCAAGATAGTTGTCGTCAAACCCGACGACGGACTTGTCCCGCGGCACCTGCACCCCCGCTTCGCTCAGGCCCGCCATAATCCCGGCGGCAAGCAGATCGGCGGAGGCGAAAATGCCGGTGATTCCGGGAAGCCCTGCCAGGCGCCGCCCCAGCTTTTTGCCTTCCTCAACCGTGATTTCCTGCGTGAAAACGAGCGCCGGGTCAAAGGCCACGCCGAATTCCGCAAGCGCCCTCCGGTATCCCTGCAAACGCTTTTCGATGACGCCGCCCGGCCGGACGGAGGGCGACGTGAAGGCGATGGCACGATGACCGTTTTCAAGCAGGTGTTTCGTCGCCAGATACCCGCCCTGCTCGTCCTCCAGGCCCACGCTGTACACATCCGCGTCGTCCACATAGCTGTCGATCAGCACAAACGGAACGCCCAGATTTTTCGTGGCGGTAAAAAATTCGTCCTGGAACATGCCCGTCAGCACCAGCCCTGCCAGGCGCCAGCTGTGGCTGAGGGCCATGAGCGCCCCAAAGTCCTCCACAGCCCGCACCATGACATAATAGCCCTCTTCACGCGTGCGCTTTTCGATGCTTTCCACAAAGGCGCTCAAAAACGGGTCGCCCATGGTGCTCCCGGTGTTCTGCGGCGTCAGGTGGGTGATGACGCCGATGATGGCGGAGCGCTCGTTGGCAAGGGAGCGGGCTGACATGCTCGGAACATAGTGTTCCCGCTCGATGATCTCCCAGATTCTTTTGACCAGTTCCGGTGAAACGCGGCTTCTGCGGTGGTGCACCACATTGGATACGGTGGTGATGCTCACGCCGGCCTCGGCGGCGATATCCTTTAACGTGACCATAGACAGCTCCAGACGGTTGGTATCATCCCGCGCAACGCATTTTTCGCTTCGCGGCAGCATTCAGTATAGACTTTTTTCGTTTTGCAGGCAAGACGATGCTTCAAAAAAGCGGGGGCAGCGCCCCCGCAGTCAGTCAGAACTTTTTCGATTATTCAAGACCCGCCAGGTATTCCTGGATCGGCAGTTCCCAGGCCTTGCCGGTTTCTTCGGCGGTCATACCGGCTTTGATGGTATCGCCGGAGGTCGCGTCGATGGGCGCGATCGGCTCGGAGAAGGAAATTTCATCCAGCCAGATCACGTTCTTGGCA
>CAMOIA010000245.1 GCA_946615785.1 uncultured Clostridia bacterium | reverse complement strand
CGGCAGGTGATGAACGAGTTTTCGCCCAATATGCGCGTGATGGTCACCTGGGACGGGAACCATGACGAGGCCACGCTGCCGCAGCTTCTGCCGCACAGCTTCGGCCCAAAGGATCTGGACGTAGAAACAAATCAATCAAAGGAGCAGGCATAAACCCATGAGCAACAACGCATTTCATTCCGGCTTTGCCGCCATCGTCGGGCGTCCGAACGTTGGCAAATCCACCCTTCTGAACGCATTGATCGGCGAAAAGATCGCCATCGTTTCCAACCGCCCGCAGACGACGCGCAACCAGATCCTGGGGTTTTTGAACACTGAAAACAGCCAGATCGTGTTCATCGATACGCCCGGCTATCACAGGCCGAGAACCAAGCTTGGCGATTATATGATCAAAACCATTCAGGACGCGCTCGACGGAATCGACGTGATGCTCACGCTCGTTGACTGCACGAACATCACCGAGCGCGACCGGGAACTTGTGCACCAGATGGCGGAAAAAAAGGTGCGCAAGCTGCTTCTGATCAACAAGACGGATCTTGTGGCGCCAAAGGATCTGCTTGGCATCATCGAATCCTTCAAAGGGGAAGGCTATGACGAGATTTACCCCATCAGCGCAAAGAACGGCGACGGCCTTGAGGAGGTCAAGCGCGACCTGAACGCCCATCTTCCAGTCGGCCCGAAGTATTACCCGGATGACAGTGTCACCAGCCAGACGGAGAGGCAAATCTGCGCGGAAATGATCCGTGAAAAGGCGCTTCACAACCTGCGGGAAGAAGTGCCGCACGGCATCGGGGTCGAAATTACGGATTTCAAGGAAACCGACACGCTGATCACCATTTACGCGACGATCTACTGCGAAAAGGATTCGCACAAGTGGATCATCATCGGCAAAAACGGCGCCATGCTCAAAACCATCGGCACTGAGGCCAGGCACGATATGGAAGCGCTGCTCGGCGCGCACATCAATCTGCAGCTCTGGGTCAAAGTGCGGCCAGACTGGCGCAACAACGACGCGGACCTGAAAAACCTGGGGTACGTATCGGACAAGTAAACAGGCATGCAGCATACGGAGCTGCCGCGGCTTTGGCTTGCGGCAGCTCTTTTGGCGTCGGCAGATTTGATCCACGCTTCTCAGGCTTAATAACAGAAACATGTTTCGGTACCGGAGTACCATGGTTTGTTTCAAAGGACAGCAGTTTGTTTTAAAGCATCTCCCTTTGTGCTTTTGTTTTCGATGTGATATAATAGACAAAAAGCGTTTGCACGAAAAAACCACGGAGGGCGGTATGGCGTTTACACACCTGCATCTGCACACGGAATACAGTCTGCTGGACGGCGCATGCCGCATCCACAGCCTGCCGAAGCGTTTAAAGGAACTCGGAATGGACAGCTGTGCGGTCACGGATCACGGCGCTTTGTACGGCGCGGTGGATTTTTACCGTGCCTGCAAAAAAGAAGGAATCCATCCCGTGATCGGCTGTGAAATGTACGTCTGCCGCGATATGGAGGACCATTCGAGCCTGGCGCGGGATTACAGCCACCTGATCCTGCTGTGCGAAAACGAGCAGGGATACCGCAACCTGATGGCGCTTGATTCCGAGGCCTTTGTCCGGGGGTATTATTATAAGCCGCGCATCGACTACCGCCTGCTTGAAAAACATCACGAAGGGCTGATCGCGCTCAGCGCGTGTCTGAGCGGCGACCTACCAAGGCTCCTTCTGCAGGACCGCTGGGATGAGGCCGAGCAATATGTGAAGATGATGCGCGAAATGTTTGGCGAAAACCATTATTATATCGAACTGATGGATCACGGCCTGCCGGATGAAAAGACCGTACTCCCCCGCCTGGTCGAAATGAGCAGAAGGACCGGCGTGGAGCTTGTAATCACCAACGACTGCCATTACGAGCGCAGGGAGGACGCCGACGCACAGGAAGTGCTCATGTGCATCCAGACCGGAAAGACCCTCGAGGACGATCGGCGCATGCGCATGCAGACGCGCGAGCTGTACGTCAAGAGCGAAGAAGAAATGCGTGCCCTCTTTCCCGATTATCCGGACGCCATTGAACGCACGCACGAAATCGCCATGCGCTGCCAGGTGGATTTTGACTTTTCCACCCGGCACCTGCCCCACTTTGACGTACCCGCAGCCGACAGGGACGCGGAGCATATGCTGCGAAGGCTCTGCGAGGAGGGCTTCAGGGAGCGCTATTCAAACGATGATGAAAATGCAAAGCAGCGCCTTGCCTACGAACTTTCCGTGATCCACAGCATGGGCTTTGACGATTATTTCCTGATCGTGTGGGATTTTGTCAAATATGCAAAGGATCACGGCATCATGGTCGGGCCGGGCCGGGGAAGCGGCGCCGCGAGCATCGTGGCCTACTGTCTGAACATCACGATGCTTGACCCGCTGAAATACAGCCTGGTTTTCGAACGCTTCCTGAACCCGGAAAGGGTGTCCATGCCCGATATCGACATGGACTTCTGCTATGAACGCCGGCAGGAGGTCATCGATTACGTCACGCGCAAATACGGTTCTGACCGCGTGTGCCAGATCATCACCTTCGGCACCATGGCCGCAAGGGGCGTGGTGCGGGACGTGGCCAGGGTGCTGGGCATGCCGTATGCCGACGGCGACCGGGTGAGCCGCGCCATTCCCATGGCGCTGGATATGACGCTTGAAAAAGCCCTGCAGATTTCGCCCGACCTGAAAACGATGTATGAATCGGAGGCGGACGTGCGCCGCCTCATCGACACCGCGAAAACCCTGGAAGGCATGCCGCGGCATGCGAGCACACACGCGGCGGGGGGGCTGATCACAGGCGAGCCGGTCACGCATTTTGTTCCCCTGC
>CAMOIA010000244.1 GCA_946615785.1 uncultured Clostridia bacterium | reverse complement strand
TGGCAAAGCAGGTTCCCTTTTTCATCGGAAACAGAAAAAAGTGCCTGTTCGCCATCCGCACCGCCGAACGTCTCACAGGATGCATGCACTACCCATGTATCCGCGTTTCTTTTCGTTCGGATATACAGCCCGTCCGGCGCAACCCCCTTATCGCCCGTCGTAATCAGGGTCACGTCCCTGAAAATGCCGGCGCCGGAATACCAGCGGCTGTTTGGCGACCGATGGCGGATCTGCACTTCCAGCAAATGCTCGCGCCCATCGACGGGGCCAAGCGGCACGTCAAAGGCGGTATAGCCATAATGATGCTCGCAAACGCACACCCCGTCAAAAAAAACACGCGCGTCCATATACACGCCGTCAAAGCGCACGCGCGCACGGGTTCCATCGCCGTTCAGACGCAGAATCCTTCGGTACCAGCCGTCCGCGTCGGCATAAAGGTTTTCCTTATGAGCAATCAAAAAATCATGCGGCAAGGATACGGGCGTATACGCCGCAGCACGCGCTTTATCAAGCGGCGTATCCGAAGAAAGAAAGGCGAATTCCCATCCGTCATTGAGCAGCCGTCTCATAATCCCTCCCGGGTCTCACGGCTTTAAAACCGTAAAACGACCCAAAGCGGACGGTCTTCCCGTCCGCCTTCCGTATGTATTCAGAGCCTGTACACCCTTTTTGTATTGCTGAGCGTGATCCTGGCCATTTCTTCCGGCGTCTTCCCGCGAAGAACAGCCATCTTTTCAAGCACATACCGCACGTTCGCCGGTTCATTGCGCTTTCCCCGGTTGGGAACAGGCGCCATATAAGGGCTGTCCGTTTCAACAAGGAGCCGATCCTCCGGCACCGCGCAGCAGGCCCGCTCAAGCTGAGGGGCTTTTTTAAAGGTCAGGGGGCCTGCAAAAGAAATATAGTATCCCATACGCACGTACTCAAGCGCCGTTTCCGCGCTGCCGGAAAAGCAGTGCACGACCCCGCCGGGGCGCTTTGGCATCGCGCGCAGCATCTCGACCATATCGCCGTGCGCGTCCCGGATATGATAGACGACCGGCATGTCCATTTCAAGCGCGAGCTGCAGCTGGTCCCGCAGAACACGCTTCTGCGTTTCCTTGTAATCGCCGTCGTAATAATAATCCAGGCCGATTTCCCCAAGTGCTTTCACCCTGGGGTGGGCAAGAAGCTTTTTTAGGGTGCAAAGATCGTCGGCCGTCATCCTTTCCGCTTCGTGCGGATGAAATCCGGCCGCCGCATAGAAGCCCTGATAGTTTTCGGCGATCCAAATTGCTTTTTGAGCGCTTTCGATATCGCTCCCGCAGTCCACGCCCCCGACGACGCCATTTTCAAGCATGCGCGCATAGACATTTTCGCGGTCTGCGTCAAACTGCGCATCGTCAAGGTGACAATGCGCGTCCATCAATTCCATGCCGGTCACTCCTTGTCCTTGCCGTAACCGTCTGGATTTTGCTTTTGCCAGTTCCAGGCGTCCCTGCACATGCTGTCAAGATTGCGCCTGGCCTGCCAATGAAGGAGTTTTTTAGCCTTTGACGCATCGGCGTAAACCGTCGCCACATCGCCGGGCCGCCTCGGCGTGATTTCGTAGGGAATCCGCAGGTCGTTCACGCGCTCAAAGGTGTGCACAATATCAAGCACACTGTACCCTTCGCCTGTGCCAAGGTTCACGACCTCCGTTCCCGGATGCTCCACGGCGTATTCCACCGCCGCCACATGCCCTTCCGCAAGGTCGCAGACATGAATATAATCGCGCACGCCCGTTCCGTCCGCGGTCGGATAGTCATTTCCGAAAACGTTGAGATGATCGAGCTTTCCCGCGGCCACCTGGCAGATAAAGGGCATAAGGTTGTTCGGGATGCCGCTCGGGTCTTCGCCGATGCGCCCTGAGGGATGGGCTCCGATGGGGTTAAAATACCTGAGCAGCACAACGCTCAGGGTCTGATCCGCCGAAGCACAGTCCGTCAGCACGCGTTCATTCATCCACTTCGTCCATCCATAGGGGTTTGTGCAGCCGGTCGGGAAATCCTCCCGCAGCGGCATTTTCTGAATGGTGCCGTAAACCGTCGCCGAAGAGGAAAAGACGATCGCCCGGCAGTTGTGCCGTTTCATGGCGCGCAGAAGCATGAAAGTCGCGTCCAGGTTGTTCTGATAGTAATCCAGCGGTTTTGACACGGATTCGCCCACCGCTTTATACCCGGCAAAATGGATCACCGCATCAATCTGTCCATACGCTTCGAACGCCCTGTCGAGATCCCGGGCATTTGTGCAGTCGCCAATGACAAGCGGAGCCTTTCCGCCCGTAATGGCCTCTACACGGCGCAATGATTCAGGGGATGCGTTGTACAGATTGTCCAGCGCGACGACCTCGTGTCCCGCTTCCAGCAAAGAAACAGCCGTATGGGAACCGATGAACCCGGCTCCGCCCGTCAGCAATACGCGCATGTTTGTTCCTCCTTACGTTCCGGCAGCAAATCGTAATTCTTGAACCATTATAATTTTTCTCAAACGTCATGTCAAACAAAACAGGCAGAAAAAAACGCCCTGCCGAACACCAGCCCGGCTTCATGAAAACAATTTGTCAAATGAAACAGAAAATGCAAAAAAGCATCCTGGCAAGGGATGATTTTTCGTGTTTCCTGCGTTATTATGATGAGGGAGGCGAAAGCCCCGCCATCAATCATTTCGGAGGAGATCAACATGAAACCGACACGCTTTACTCTTCTTTTGACGCTTTGCCTGCTGCTGGGTTCGCTTCTGTGTGCAAACGCGCTCGCTGACGGCACCATCACCGTCACCGGCACCGCCGTGGTGGCGCTTGAACCCGATTACGCCCAGCTTTCCATGGGCGTTGAAACCGAAAACG
>CAMOIA010000243.1 GCA_946615785.1 uncultured Clostridia bacterium | reverse complement strand
TGGTCGTGGGTCAGGAGGATGAGCTGGTTCCGGCTGCTGAAGAAGCTGCACCGGCCGCCGAAGAGGCAGCACCCGCTGCTGAAGAAGCCGCACCGGCCGAAGAAGCAGAACCCGCTGCTGAAGAAACCGCACCGGCCGAAGAAGCGGCGGGGGAGAACAATCCCTGAGCGTTTCGAACGCGGAAGGCGAAAAAAACGGCAAATCAGGCGCACAGTCACAAAGATCCTTTAAAAGCCAGCCTTCGGGCTGGTTTTTTGCAGGATTTGCCTGCTGCCGGCTTTGAAAACGCGGCAAATGGCTCTGGATAATCCGGGCGCGTCAATTGGTTTTGAAAGCAGAAGCCATTTAGAAAAAGCGTTGGAAAAAGATAACAGTGAAAAAAGATCGGGCTTGCGGGAAGGGTTTGAATCTGATATGCTGTGTAAGCTGGGCAATGGTCGACGCTCAGCATTAGGAGGGAACTGCCCTTTATGGATGAACGCATCTGGACGCTGCTGAAAACGTCCTTTACGCAGATACTGATTCCCGGCTTTCAGATAACCCTGCCCCTGACGGCGGTCTCTTTTGTCCTGGGTCTTCTGATTGCGCTGATCACCGCGCTCGTACAGGTGGCAAAAATCCCGGTTCTTCGGCAGTTTGCCAGAACCTATGTGTGGATTTTTCGCGGAACGCCCATGCTTGTACAGCTTTTTGTCGTGTTTTACGGTCTGCCGAAGGTCGGCGTTTATCTGGACGCGATCCCCGCGGCAATCGTCGTATTTTCGCTCAATACGGGGGCGTATGCTTCCGAAACCATCCGGGCTTCGATTCTTTCCGTGCCGGTCGGACAGATGGAGGCCGGATACTGCGTTGGAATGACCTACACACAGACGATGTTCAGAATTATCCTGCCGCAGGCGCTTCGAACGGCCTTCCCGCCGCTGAGCAATACCCTGATCGGCCTCGTGAAGGATACTTCGCTTGCAAGCAATATCACGGTGACGGAGATGTTTCTGGTTTCGCAGCGGATCGCGGCCAGAACGTACGAACCATTCTGGCTGTATATCGAGGTCGGCGCTGTCTATCTGATCTTCTGTACAGTGCTGACATGGCTTCAGGGATGGCTCGAAAAGCGCCTTGAGAGGAAGTGAGGGAATGCTTGACATAAAGCACGTTTCCAAGGGCTTCGACGGACAGGAAGTGCTCAGGGACGTTTCTCTGCACGTGGATAAAGGGGATGTGATTGCGATCCTGGGCCCATCCGGTTCGGGAAAAACGACGCTTCTGCGCTGTGTCAGTTTTCTGGAAAAAGCGGACAGGGGCGAAATGACGCTGGACGGCATGACCGTGGATATGCACAGCGCGCGCAAACGGCAGATTCTTGCGTTAAGAAAGAAAATGGGCTTTGTTTTTCAGAGCTATAATCTGTTTGCCAATAAAAACGCGCTGAAAAACGTGACGGAAGGGCTGATCGTCGCCCATCATATGCCGAGGGCGGAAGCGGTGGAGATCGCCGAGCGCTGCCTTTCCAAGGTGGGCATGTGGGATAAGCGCTTCAGCTATCCGCATCAGCTTTCCGGAGGCCAGCAGCAGCGTGTCGCCATTGCGCGCGCGATTGCAGGAGATCCGGACGTGGTGCTTTTTGACGAGCCGACCTCAGCACTTGACCCCGAGCTTGTGGGCGAGGTGCTGCAGGTCATGCGGGAACTGGTGCAGGATGGGATGACGATGCTCGTTGTGACGCATGAAATGCGTTTTGCAAGACAGGCGGCAAGCGAAGTCGTGCTGATGGACGGCGGACTGATCGTCGAACGGAGCAAACCGGCGGATTTTTTCGATCATCCTGCAACGGAAAGGGCGAGACAGTTTTTGAACCTGCTTGAACACGACAAAGAATAACGGAGCTGAAAAGAGGGAGATCAAATGTATTACGATTTTGATACCGTGCTGGACAGGCGTTCGACCTATGCCGCCAAATGGGACGTGGCGGAAGGGGAATTGCCGATGACGGTCGCGGATATGGATTTTGCGACCTGTCCGGAAATCCTTTCCGCCCTGAGAGCAAGGCTTGATAAAGGCAATTTCGGCTATACCAACATTCCGGACGCCTGGAAACAGGCGTGCGTCCGCTGGTGGCGGGACCGGCACGGTTTTGAGATCGACCCGGAATGGATCATTTTTTCAACAGGCGTGATCCCGACGCTTTCTTCCTGCGTGCGGAAGTTCTGCACCCCCGCGGAGAAGGTTGTGCTGATGACGCCGGTTTACAACGTGTTCTTTAATTCCATCCAGAACAACGGCTGCGTTCCCCTGGAGTGCCCGCTTGACGATGACGGAAGCGGCTACTCCATCAATTGGGAACGGCTTGAAAGCGCGCTGTCCGATCCGCAGACAGCCATGCTGTTCCTTTGCAATCCGCATAACCCGACGGGACAGCTCTGGGACGCTGAAACGCTCAGCAGAATCGGACATCTTTGCAAGGCGCATCATGTGATCGTTCTGAGCGATGAAATCCACTGTGACCTGACGGATCCCGGCAGGGAATACGTACCGTTCGCTTCGGTGGACGCGGTATGCAGGGACCTTTCGATTACGGCCGTCGCCCCTTCCAAAACCTTCAGCATTCCGGGCCTCCAGTCCAGCGCTGTGATCGTGCCGAATGAAACGCTGCGCTATAAAGTGTGGAGAGCCCTGAACACGGACGAATGCGGCGAGCCGAACGCATTCGCTGTGGACGCTTGCATCGCCGCCTGGACCCGGGGAGACGACTGGCTGGATGCCTGCCGGCAAAAACTGTACGAGAACAAACAGCTCATCCGGGCCTTTGTCGCTGAAAAAACGCCCGAAATCCGGATCGTCAGGAGCGAGGCGACCTATCTGTTATGGCTGGATGTCTCCG
>CAMOIA010000242.1 GCA_946615785.1 uncultured Clostridia bacterium | reverse complement strand
TCAGCCGCGCCGGCTCGAACACGCTCTGCGAACTGCAGGCCCTGAAAAAGCCGATGCTGCTCGTTCCGTATCCGCTGGGCGCGAGCCGCGGAGACCAGATCCTGAACGCGAAAAGCTTCAGGGAACGGGGGATCGCCCATGTGCTTGATCAGGATCAGATGAACAAGGACACGCTCAGCGCTGCGATCAATGATCTGTATGAAAGCCGCGAGAGCCTCATCGCCGCGCTTGAAAAAGAGCCGGCAGCCAACGGGACGGAAAAAATCCTGCGGCTGATTGAAGAAATCCAGCGGAAATGATTGCAAAGAATTGTTTTCTGTTGTATAATCCGACTGACGTTGAAGGAGACGGGCTTTTTCGGGATCCATCAAGCGAGCCGGTGACGGTGCAAGACCGGTTGGAGGAGAAAAAGCCGGATCACTCTGGAGTCTCCGTTTGAAGAAACGGCGCCGGAAGCGTTAAAACCGTATGAGCGGACACAATTGTGTCAACTCGGGTGGCACCACGGATGATTCCGCCCCGGGAAACCGGGGCGTTTTATTTTATGAATCTGGAGGTTGAACATGTATCGCAAAGTATCTACGGACATGAATTTCGCCGAGCGTGAAAAGGAAGTGCTTCAGCTCTGGAAAGATCATGAGATCATTGAGAAAAACGCCCATCTGCGCGACGGGGCCAAGGAAACGTTCACCTTTTTCGACGGACCGCCTACGGCAAACGGACGTCCGCATATCGGACACGTGGAAACCAGGGCGATCAAGGACCTGATTCCCCGCTATCAAACCATGAAAGGCAAGAGCTGCCTTCGGAAAGCCGGATGGGATACCCATGGCCTGCCGGTGGAATTGGAAGTCGAGAAAAAGCTCGGCCTTGACGGAAAACCGCAGATTGAAAAATACGGCATCGAGCCCTTTATTCAGGAATGCAAAAAAAGCGTATGGAAATACCTGCATGAATGGGAAGACATGAGCGAGCGGGTCGCGTACTGGATGGACATGAAGGACCCTTATGTCACCTATCATGACGACTATATCGAATCGGAATGGTGGAGCCTGAAAAAAATCTGGGAAAAGGGACTGCTTTATGAAGGGCATAAAGTGGTACCGTATTGCCCGCGCTGCGGCACCGCGCTTTCAAGCCACGAGGTCGCCCAGGGCTACAAAACCGTCAAAGAGTATTCCGCTTTCGTTCGTTTTAAGGTGCGCGGCGAGGAAAACACCTATATCGTCGCCTGGACGACCACACCCTGGACACTGCCAAGCAACATGGCGCTCTGCGTGAATGAAAAATATGATTATGCGTATTTCACGTTCCACGGCGACACCATGATCATGGCAAAGGACCTGATCGAGAGCGTATTCACCGATGAAAAGGACAGACAGGAGATCACGGTTACGAAGGTCGTAAAGGGCAGCGAACTGAAGGGCCTGCGCTATGAACCGCTGTACCCGTTTATCGATGCTGACCCTGAGAAAGCCTGGTATGTCATCAGCGACGATTATGTCACCCTGACAGACGGCACCGGTATCGTGCATCAGGCACCGGCCTTCGGTGAGGACGATAACCGCATCTGCCGGAAGAACGGCATTCCCCTTGTGCTGCTTGTGGACGCTCAGGGAAAATTCATGGAAGGGACGGCCTGGGCCGGCCGGTTCGTAAAGGACTGCGACGAGGATATTATGGCAGATCTTCGCGCCCGGGGGCTTCTGCTGAAGAAAATGCTTTTTGAGCATGATTATCCCTTCTGCTGGCGCTGCGATACGCCGCTTCTGTATTATGCCCGCCCGACCTGGTTCATCGAAATGACGAAGGTCAGGGACAGCCTTGTGAAAAACAACCGCTCGGTGAACTGGTTCCCGGACAACATCAAAGAAGGCCGCATGGGCAATTTCGTCGAAAATGTCGTCGACTGGGGATTAAGCCGTGAACGGTACTGGGGCACGCCCCTGCCGGTCTGGAAGTGCGAGGAGGGCCATATCCATGTGATCGGCAGCCGTGAAGAATTAAAGAGCATGGCTGTCGGAGCCTTTGATCTGCCTGAGCTGCACAGGCCTTATATCGATCAGATCGTCATCCGCTGTCCGCAATGCGGAAAGGAAATGCACCGTGTCAAGGAGGTCATCGACTGCTGGTACGATTCCGGCGCCATGCCCTTCGCGCAGTGGCATTATCCCTTTGAAAACAAAGACAAGTTCGAAAAGCGTTTCCCGGCGAACTTCATCTCAGAAGCGGTGGATCAAACCCGCGGCTGGTTCTATACCCTGCTTGCGGAAAGCACGCTGCTTTTTGACCGAAACCCGTTTGAAAACTGCATTGTCATGGGACATGTACAGGATAAGGACGGCCGTAAAATGTCCAAGCATCTTGGCAATGTCGTCGATCCCTGGAGCGTCCTTGATAAGCTGGGCGCGGACGCGGTGCGCTGGTATTTCTATACGTCTGCTCCGTGGCTCCCGAGCCGCTTTTACGAGGAAGCCGTCAGCGAAGCCGCGGGCAAGTTCATGGGAACGCTGTGGAATACCTATGCTTTCTTTATTCTGTATGCGGAGATCGACGGATTCGATCCCAAAGCGCATCCGATTGAAGAGGCTGACCTGCAGCTCATGGACAAATGGATTCTGTCCCGGCTGAATTCTACCATCAGGATGGTGGACGAAAGCCTGGCTTCCTATCAGATTCCCGAAGCGGCCAAAGCACTGACAAAGTTTGTGGACGACCTGAGCAACTGGTATGTGCGGCGCTGCCGCGAGCGCTTCTGGGGCAAGGGCATGGCAGGCGATAAGGAAGCAGCGTTTACAACACTCTATCACGTGCTTGAAACCCTGTGCAGCCTGATCGCACCTTTTGTACCGTTTATGTCGGAAAGCATTTACCAGAACCTCGTGCTGTCCGTGCAGAATGACAAGCCC
>CAMOIA010000241.1 GCA_946615785.1 uncultured Clostridia bacterium | reverse complement strand
CGTGCCGCCCGTGATCGTCGTGACCGAACCGCCCATCACCAGCAGCGCCGCGTTCAGGCCGTAGAAATTGCAGTTGTCCCCGCCGTCGGAATCGCCGGTTTTGCGCACGGTCGGGTTAAAGAGCGTCACCGCGTCCGGGGTATTCACGATCAGGGCGCTTTCGTCCGCCGTTTCGGAGGCGTAAAGGATGTCCGTCTGCGCGTCTTCGGAGAGTATTTCATTTGCCGCCGCGTATTCAAAATCGGCCGTGCCGCCTCCCGGAGGCGTGCCGCCGCCAAAGCCGCCGCCCTGCCCGCCGGGCCCCATGCCGCCGTCCGGGGGATCGCCCGGTTTTCCGTCAGGAGGCGTCCCGCCGGGGCCGCCCGACGGCGGATCGCCGGGAGGCGTGCCCTGGGGCGACTGCGCATACGCGCATACAGCTGTCACAAGCAGCAAAAAGGCCGTCAGAACCGAAAGGAACTTTTTCATCGTCTTCATCTCCTGTTTTCCCGCACAGCCCGTCCGCCGGACGGCTTTGCGGGGCCGTTTTTTAAGGCCCGTCCGGAGAAAACCGTTTTCTCGTCCGGACGCAGGAGATCATAGCCCGCAAACCTTAAGCGAACTTAAAAGTTTCCGCCCGCTTCTCTGCTTTTTTTCGTCACCCGGTAAAAGCACACAAGGCACATCGCCACCTGAATCACCGTGGCGCACGGCGTGGCAAGGCCCATGTGGAACATGGAAACCGGTACCTCCCGGCGCATCAGCAGGGCCACGGGAATGCGCACGCCGAACGCCCCGATCAGGCCCTGGAGCATCACAAAGCGCGTTTTCCCGAGGCCGTTGAAAAACCCGATGAAGCAGAACAGGAAACAGGTGAACAGGCAGTCGATGGCATAGGCCTTCAGATACTCTGCCGAAGCCTCGATGACCTGCGGGTCATTTGCAAAAACGGAGGAAAGCAGATCGCCGCGGAAGAACGTAAGCGCAAACATCAAAACCGCGAGCGCAGTCGAAACGCCGACGGCATAGAAAAGCGCCTTCCGGGCCCGGTCGTAGCGCTTCGCGCCCATGTTCTGGGCGACGAACGCCGCCATGGCCTGCATGAACGCGGAGGGAATAAGCATGATGAAGCCGCACACCTTTTCCGCGACGCCAACGCCCGCCGAGGCGATCAGCCCCAGGCTGTTCACGATGGCCAGCAGCACCAGGAACGATATGCCCACCAGCAAATCCTGCAGCGCGATCGGAAGGCCCAGGGTGCTTACCTGGCGGATGACGGCGCCGTCAAAGCGCAGATCCTCTTTTCCGAGTGAAAAGGGCAGCGTCCTTCGCCGCATCAGAAAGAGGGAACAGACGACGCTCACGCCCTGCGCCGCCACGGTCGCCGCCGCCGCGCCCGCTGTGCCCATGTGGAAGACGGCCACCAGCAAGAGATCCCCCGCGATGTTGCACACGCAGGCGATCAGCACCGTCACAAGCGGCGTTCTGGAATCGCCGATGCCCCGGAAAATGCTGCCGATCAGGTTATAGGCGATGATCAGCGCCGACCCGAGCCCGCAGATGCGGATATAGCCGACGGTCCTTGCAAACGCCTCTTCGGGCGCGTGCATCACCCTGGCAAGCAGCGGCGAGATGAGCGGCACGAGCAGCGTCATCGCGCCCGCGATCAGGGCAAACAGACAGATGCTGCCGCCGATGACCCTGCCGCCCTCCTTTCCGTTGCCCTCCCCGATCCTGCGGCCAAGCAGAATGGTGGTGCCCATGGCAAAGCTGGTCACGAGGTTCGTAAGCGTCATCATGATCTGAGAGCCCGTCGACACCGCCGAAACGTCCGCCGCCTCGGCGAATTTCCCCACGATCATCAGATCGACCGCGCCGTACATGGACTGCAGGAACATGGCCAGGAACACCGGCAGCATGAACCGAAGAAGCGGCGACAGAATCTTTCCAGTGGTAAAATCGTTTTCCCGCTGCATCGTAAAAATACCCTTCATAAAAACAGCCGGATAAGCGTCCGGTCCTTCCGCCGGACATCCAGCCTGCTGATGGTTTTGTGCAAACCGTCCGGAGCAGAACAGAATGGATACTACCACATATGAATCCGGTTTTCAAATCGCCAAAGCATTCTTGGGGCTGACTTTTAAACGGTATTATTATATCATTCCGAATGAAAGTCAACTCAGGAGAAGGTGATTCCATGGTCAATATCAATCCGCTGATTATGAAAGCTTTATCAAATCATCATAATATGATCACGTCTTCTCAGGTTCTGGCACTGGGTTTTTCAAAACAAACATTGAACAAGTACGTAAAAGCAGGCCTTCTGGAAAGAGTCCGTCAGGGGCTTTATATGCTTCCGAATGCCGTCCATGATGATATGTTTACACTGATGCTTCGATCGGAAAGCATTGTTTTTTCCCATGAAAGCGCGTTGTTCCTGCATGGTCTTTCCGAACGGACGCCCTTCAGGCACACGATTACGATGCCGAGCAATCAAACTGTCCCCGGTTCGATCAAAGATGAATGCTCCTGCTTTTATATCAAGCCTGCGTGGCATAAGCTCGGCATGACAGAAAAGTTAACCACATTCGGCAATCCGGTTCGATGTTATGATCTTGAGCGTACCATCTGTGATTTTCTCAGAACCCGCAGCCGCTGCGACGAAGAAACCGTGATTTCGGCCATCAAAAGCTATGCAGCGTATTCCAAGAAAAATCTGAATCATCTTGCGTTCTATGCGGAACTGTTCAAGGTAGACGGAGAACTGCGAAAATATATGGAGGTGCTGTTATGAGCGCAAAGGCCATGCAGCTGAAAGCAAAATCAAAAACGATGCCAGAGACAACCGCATAGCAGCTCAGGTAGTCCTCCAGAACTATATGCTTGAACGCTTTCTGGCCCGCCTGTCGCAGTCGGAATACCGGGATCATTTTGTTATCAAAGGCGGAATGC
>CAMOIA010000240.1 GCA_946615785.1 uncultured Clostridia bacterium | reverse complement strand
GGAATTCGACGGGCACGACGGCCCGGACACGAAATACGTCGTCGTGACGGACAGCGGCTTCCCGATCGCCACCGCACGGCTGTACCCCCTTGACGGGGAGAGCGTGATGATCGGCCGGGTGGTGGTGCTGCCGGAATACAGGCGGCAGGGCATCGGAACGATGGTCGTAAACGAATGCGAAAAATGGGCCGAGGTGCTTGGCTTTTCGAAAGCCGTCGTCCTCAGCCGGGAAAACAAAGTGGCCTTTTATGAGCAGATGCTCTATGAAATCCGCGGCGAGGCCGAGGACGGAGACACCTTCCGCTGCGTGCGGATGGAAAAGGATTTATGAGCACGATCAAACCGGAATGCGGACAGGCTAAGCAGAACACAGGAAGTGTGCGCAGGCCCTGACCGATAACAAACAAAGCCGTAAACCGAAACGAGCCGCCCGAAAGCGGCTTTTTTCATTGCCCATCCCGCATTGTGCGGCCTTCTACCGGACGCCCGGCACGGTTTCAAAAAAGAAACCGCTGATCTCCTCCGGGGTATAATCCGGGTGCCTGCCCCACCAGCGGACGGCTTCGGCAAAGGCATTCACCCTGTGGTTGAGGACGAAATCATACGGAGCCTTCCCGGATTCCCGGACGGACTCGCTGAACATCTCGCCGAGGCGCGCCTTGAAATATCCCATAAAGACCGAATCGCCGTCCCCGGAAAGGATGCCGGGCAGGCAGGCCATATGCTCCTCAAGGTGGTAGAGGATATGCGTCACCCTGGCCTTTGTGTCGTGCTCGCCCGAAAAGTCGTGGGTCTTTTCTTTATTCAGGTCCGCGGAAAAAACGTGCTCGAAGATCTCGGCGCAGAAGGATTTGAGCAGGGCGTCCTTGGTTTCAAAATGCGTGTAGAAGGTCGTCCTGCCCACGTCCGCAAGGTCGATGATCTGCTGCACGGTGATTCTGGCATAGCTTTCTTCCTGCAAAAGCTCCGTGAAGGCCCGGAAGATGGCCTGCCTGCTCTTTCGCTGCCTGCGGTCCATAGGCGCCTCCCGTACAATTTGATGGGTTTTGTTTGGTATCGTACGCATCCGGTTTTCTGATTCTTGCGGATGACGCGGCAAAGGTTCTATCATGGTCACGAACATGATGTTCGGTAACGGATTCATGATACATGCCTGTGAAACGTCTGTCAAGGAGGAAGCCCGGCCGGCCCTCAGCACAGCCGCACCGGCCCGGAAGCGGAAATCAACATGAACAAAGCCTTTTTTTACGCCTTTCTCGCTGCGGCGCTGTACGCATTGAACGCGCCGGTTTCAAAACTGCTTCTGCAAAGCGTGCCGCCCACGATGATGGCGGGGTTTCTGTACCTGGGCGCGGGGGCCGGAATGGCGCTTCTGGGCCTTATCCGCAACAAAGCCGGGCGCGGCAGGCAGGAGACGCGGCTGACGAAGAAGGATCTGCCCTATACGCTCGGCATGGTGACGCTGGACATCGCCGCACCGATCTTCCTGATGATCGGCCTGACGCGCACGAAGGCTGCGAACGCTTCCCTGCTCAACAATTTTGAGATCGTCGCGACCTCGCTCATCGCGCTCCTCATTTTCAAGGAGAAGATCGGAAAGCGGCTGTGGATCGCAATCGGCCTGATCACCCTGTCCAGCATCCTTCTGTCCGTGGAGGACGCGGACAGCTTCCAGTTTTCCTTCGGTTCTCTGTTCGTGCTGGCGGCCTGCGTGTGCTGGGGGCTTGAGAACAACTGCACCCGCTGCCTTTCAAAGAGCGATCCAATGGAGATCGTGGTGATCAAAGGCTTCGGATCGGGCATCGGCTCCGTCGTCATCGCCCTTGCCGTCGGGGAAGGGCTGCCCGGATGGGGCGATATGCTCAAGATCCTGCTGCTGGGCTTTGTGGCCTACGGTCTGAGCATCTATTTCTATGTGTACGCCCAGCGTTTCCTCGGCGCGGCGAAAACCAGCGCCTGTTACGCCGCCGCGCCCTTTATCGGCGTGCTGCTGTCTTTCATCATCTTCAGGGAGGTCCCCGGCACCTTGTTCTTTATCGCGCTCGCGATCATGATCGCGGGCACCCGGACGGTCACACTTTCACGCGAATAAAAACAGCGCCGTTTCAGGCGCTGCGCTTTCAGTAGTCATCCTGATGCGAGGGCCTCCGTACGGTCAAACGGCTATGGCATATCACACCGGGAAAAGATGGATGTACAGCCCGATGAGCGCCATGTGGAGGGGATAATACAGGTAGAAGAACTTGCCCAGCCACCGCGCCCTGCCGCGCTGTCCGTTGTAGAGGGACAGAAGCGGAACCGCAAACCAGCAGGCCATGTGCACCATGCCGTAGGTGGGGTTGTTGAAGATGAAAAAGGCGACCGCGTACGCGGAGATGACCGCCATGAGCCAGAGCATCTGTTTTTGGAAATTGCCGCGGCTTCGCCCCACCATCAGAATGGCCAGCGGCGCGGCGCAGCTCCAGTCCGACGTGACGGTAAGCAAACATCCTGCAAGGGTGATCAGCACCTTCAGCCAGACGCCAAGCTTCTCCATGTCCCACACCTTCAGGAAAATCAGCCCCCACAGCAGCGGCCAGGCGATGCTGGTGGCGTTGAAGAGCAGATTGTCGAACGGGTTGAAGCTCGGCTGGGCAAAATAGCAGAACGCGAAATGGCTCACCACCGCAAGCAGCGCCATGCGCCCAAGGTATTTTGAAAAGCTGCGGGTGTAGTGATAGCCCTCCGCGACGAAATAGAACATGATCGGCGCGGTCAAGCGGCCGAAGCTGTGCAGGATGATCTGCAGGATCGTTTCCGCCTGGCTGTATTCTTCGATGCCGATCCACGCGACATGATCCACCGTCATGGCGATAATGGCGATCACCTTCAGCGCGTTTCCGCTCAGAGAGAGCCAACCCGGCGTCGTTTTCTGTGCCGCTTTCATCGGTG
>CAMOIA010000239.1 GCA_946615785.1 uncultured Clostridia bacterium | reverse complement strand
GGACGATTCCGGCGCAGGCCGCACCACGGGCTTCCGGTACGTGACCGAGGGCGAGCTGTTCAGCTACGAGCCCCCCGTCCAGAACCAGGGAGGCGGCGTCGTTGTGCACGATTTCGCCTACGGCCTGAACGAAACCATGCAGCGCGCCGTACAGAACACCGGCGAAGACCACTGGTTCCTGGACCGGGCGCAGATTTTCACCGTGCGCCCCGACCTTGCGGACAACACCCCGTTCGACACCCATTCGATCCTCGCTTCCTTCGCGACGTCGAAGGAAGAGCGGTATCTGCTCACCTGGACGGGCGAGGCGCAGGACGCCTGGGGCAACCACCCCGCCACCATTCTGAATATGCTGGCGGCCAGGGAAGCCTTTGAATTCCTCGGCCAGGGCGGCAACGTGATGGCGATCGCCCGCGACCAGGCGCACGCCAATCAGGACCGTGACCTGCCCGAGCTGATCGCGGTGATGGATCATCTGTACTACGGTGCAGAAAAGATCGTTCGCAAATATCATCCCCAGCTGACCAAAGAAAACGGCCGCGACGCCATCGACGGCAACGGCACCATCCTGCCCACCAAGGAATTTGAGACCGCCGCGGAAATGAGCCGCTATCCGTATTACCTCTCCTCCGCCATGATCAAATGGTCCCGCCCGGGCAAGCACATCCTGTGGACGGACCAGAACAACGTGACCGAGGGCGTGCCCATGACCTTTACGTTCCACACCGACGCCGAAAAAGTAGAACTGACGCTGACGGACGGCACGGTGCTGAGCGCGGACACGAACGACGGCATCGCCGAAATCGCCATCACCGCGGAGCAGGCAAAGGCCGGCAGGTATCTTGCAAGGACGGTCGGCTCGCTTGACGAGCGCTCCATCGAGATCTGCGGCTGGAGCATTTCCGACGCGCTGCGCCATTCCATTACCGACAACAGCGCCCTTGGACACGACGCAGGCTCCGGCATCTGCTTTACGACCAAGCTGGTCAATTATGACGATCCTGAGGATCCTGTGCTTCTGTACCTGAACGGTGAAGCGCTGCCGACGGACATCTACGACTATGACAACAAGATCGCCCTGCCGGACGGCACCGTCGTGCCGCAGAGCGGCTACCTGCAGCCCTTCGGCGCCACCCTCACCCTCTATCCCGGCACCATGGGCTATAACGTCCCCATGGGCGAAAAGGTGGTTTACTCCATGCGCAACGCCAAAGTGGAAGCCCTGCAGGGCTATGTAATCAGCATGGACGTGGAGCTTGAAAAGTACGAGCCCAGCGCCGGCCGCATGCGGTTCAAGACCACCTACAACACCATCAGCACCCAGACCCCCGTCTGGGAACCGGAGCTTCGTCAGAACACGCCCGCCCAGGGCCTGCCCAAGGATGAGGACCGCTGGCCCGTGCTCGGCAACTGGGTGTACGATTACGACGAAAACGGCGCGCTGAAGCCCGTGGACGAGATCCGTCCGCTGTATTCCGCCAAAGGTGAAAGCGCCTACGCCGCTGAAATCACCCTGAGCAGTGCCGACGCAGGCGGCTGCAAAATTGCCTTCAGCCAGCCGGTGAACAAAAATGATTTCGGCATCGCGGTCAACACAGGGTATACTTACACCTGGAACGACGAAGGCACCGAAGTGACGGTTGCGTACGACGCGCCTGTGGAGGGCGAGGTGAGCCTGTTCGTGTTCCGCTCTGTCGACCTTGAGGGGAACATGATCGGCGGCCCTGTGCACCTGATCGCAAAATGATCTGATAAAAAACGGATCACAGAACGGATGCTGCAGTTCCTCCCAAGCCTGTACACAGGCAGCGGAACCGGCATCGAGCCGTTTCCTGAACATATGATTTCAAAAAAGAGAGCCGGTCATACAAGGCCGGTTCTCTTTTATACTCTATTTCCGCCCTTCGTCTCCCGTCAGGATCACAGACCAGGCCTCCGCCAGGCGTTCAAGCGACCACTGCGCGTTCGCGGGGCTGGTGGAAGGCAGGCAAATCGCCTCCCTTTGCGTCTGCGGACGGATCCATTTTTCATAGCATCGAAAGGACGTTTTGCCATTGCAGACGATCAGACGGATCGGCGCGGCACGCAGAATCAACGATATGTCGTTCGGATGCACGTTCCGGATGCTTGCGTCCGAAGACCCCGTGATCTCACAGAGCGCAATGGAATCCCAGAGCGCAAGATGGTTTTCCAGGATCAGCGCGCGCTTTTCAGGGATGTCCTTCGGCACATCCCTGCGATACAGCGCAGCGAGTACTTTCCAGAAGCGGTTCTGCGGATGGCCGTAGTAAAACCGCACGTCCCTTGACTTTACCGACGGAAAGGATCCCAGGATCAGGACGCGGCTGTTTTCATCAAACAGCGGTTCAAACGGATGCCGCACGAACAGAGCCCGTTTGGCCCCGCCCGCCGCGCTGCCTTCTTCGGACGGATAGACCGGTGTGCCCATCGTCACGCCCGGATATAGGCAAGCGTCAGGGCGTACCCGTTCCTCAGCCCGTCGATATGCGTGCGCTCATAGCCGTGGCTGTTCATCGTGCCGGGCCCGATCGCCGCATGGCGCACGTCGTACCCCGCCAGCACCGACCCGTCGGCGTCCGTGCCGTAATGCGGGGTGAAAATATCCATGGCATAGTCGATGCCTTCCCGAATCGCCGTTTCACGCAGCTCGTTCGTCATTTCCCAGTGATAGGGGAAGCGGGAATCCTTCGCGAAAATGCTCACCTTGTGCTCGTCGCTGTTCTGGTCCGGGCCGGTCGGCGCGATGTCGATGGCAAGCACGTCCTTCACCCCTTGAGGCAGCCAGGCGGTGCCGTGTCCGATCTCCTCGTACATGGCAAAATACGCGAGCACCCTTCTCTTCAGGGCGATGTTCTGCTCGCGGATGGCCTTCATCACCGTCAGAAGGACGGCCGCGCAGGCCTTGTCGTCCACAAA
>CAMOIA010000238.1 GCA_946615785.1 uncultured Clostridia bacterium | reverse complement strand
GTTCTATGTGAACAACCGCTGGCTGGGCGGCATGCTGACCAACTTCCGCACGATCCGCTCCCGCGTCGAACGCCTGAACGAGATCGACAAAATGGAAGCCGACGGTCAGTTTGAAGTGCTGCCCAAGAAAGAAGTCATCAAGCTGCAGCATGAACGCGAAAAGCTGGATGCGAACCTTGGCGGTATCCGCGAAATGAAAAAACTGCCTGGCGCGCTGTTTGTGGTTGACCCCCGCAAAGAGCACATCGCCGTGGCGGAAGCCCGCACGCTGGGCATCCCGATCGTTGCGATCGTGGACACCAACTGCGACCCCGATGAGGTTGATTATGTGATCCCCGGCAACGACGACGCGATCCGTGCGGTCAAGCTGATCGCCGGCAAGATGGCCGACGCCGTGCTGGAAGGCCGTCAGGGCGAGCAGGACGCCGAAGAGGCGACCGAGGCTGCTCCCGCGGAAGAGAACGCCTGATTGATTCATACCTGACTTTCGAAGGAGGAAATTCCCATGGCTGTTACAGCTGCAATGGTTAAAGAACTGCGTGAGCGCACCCAGGCCGGTATGATGGACTGCAAAAAAGCGCTGATGGAAACCGACGGCGATATGGAAAAGGCGGTTGCCTACCTGCGTGAAAAGGGCCTCGCCGCCGCCGCCAAGAAAGCCGGCCGTGTGGCCAGCGAAGGCGCCGTGGAAAGCTATATCCACATGGGCGGAAAGATCGGCGTGCTGGTCGAAGTCAACTGCGAGACCGACTTTGTCGCCAAGACCGATACCTTTAAGGAACTGTGCCACAACGTGGCCCTTCAGATCGCCGCGGCGAACCCGCTGTGCGTGACCAAGGAAGAAGTGCCCGCGGACGTGCTCGAAAAGGAAAAGGAAATCCTGCGCGTGCAGGCCCTCAACGAAGGCAAGCCCGAAAAGATCGTCGAGCGCATGGTGGAAGGCCGCATCGAGAAGTATTACAAGGAAAACGTGCTGCTTGAGCAGGCCTATGTCAAGAATCCTGACATCAACATCGCGACCCTCGTGAACGAAGCCACGCTGGCCAGCGGCGAAAAGATCAGCATCCGCCGTTTTGTCCGCTACGAGTGCGGCGAAGGCATCGAAAAGAAAGAAAGCAATCTGGCCGACGAAATCGCCGAAATGACCAAAAAGAACTGATCGCAACACATGCCGCGGCTTGTCCGCGGCTTTTTTTTGCAACGGAGGGATACGATGGCAAAGTATGAACGCGTTCTTGTGAAACTGAGCGGCGAGAGCCTGGGGGAAAACGGCAGGCTGTTTGACCACGGCATGATCGACCGCACTGCATCCATCCTCAAAAGAGCCGCGGACCGCGGGATCGCGCTCGGGGTGGTGATCGGCGCCGGCAACATCTGGCGCGGACGCCAGGGCGCCGATATGGACGAAGTGACGGCACACCAGATGGGCATGCTCGGCACGGTGATCAACTGCCTGTGCATGCGCGACGCGGTGGAGCGCCAGGGCGGAAAGGCACGGGTTCTCAGCGCGATCGACATGCCGAGGATCTGCGAAACCTATAACCCGTATCTGGCCGCGAAAACCATGGAAAAGGGACAGGTGACCTTCTTCGCCGGCGGCACGGGCAACCCCTTCTTTTCCACGGATACGGGCGTCGTGCTGCGCGCGGTCGAGGTGAAAGCCGACGCGATTTTGCTTGCGAAAAACATCGACGGGGTCTATACGGCGGATCCGAGGCTGGATCCGACGGCGACGCTGATCCGCGATATTTCCTATGAAGAAGCGCAGGCCAGGCAGCTGAAGGTGATGGACAGCGCCGCCTTTGCGCTCTGCGCCGAGAACCGCATTCCGTTTGTCCGCGTCTTTGGCCTTGAGGATCCGGAAAACATCCTGAAGGTGCTGGACGGGGACGACATGGGCACGGTCCTGCACCCGCAGGCTCTGTAAAGGCAAGCGGAGGAAAACGGCATGAAAATCGTTCGGGCTGAAATCAAAAAGCTGCAGGTGCCGCTGAGGGTTCCTTTCAAGACCGCTCTTCGGCGCGTGGATGCCGTGGAGGACGTGGTGCTTGCGCTGTATACGGACACGGGCGCCGTGGGCTACGGCGAAGCGCCGCCGACGGGCGTGATCACCGGCGATACGTTCCTTGGCATCGTCGGGGCGCTCAGGGCCCATATTCTTCCCGCGATCATGAACATGGAAATCGCGGATCTGGACGCGGTGACGGGCACGATCGCGCGCTGCGTTCTTCACAATCATTCCGCCAAGGCGGCGGCGGATATGGCCGTATGGGATCTGTACGGTCAGATGCTGCAGACCCCGGTGTACAGGCTCCTCGGCGGCGGCCGGGAGCAGATTACGACGGATATCACCATTTCGGTCAATCCGCCGGAGGTGATGGCGCAGGACGCGCTCTATGCCGTGCAGAACGGCTATGACTGCCTGAAGGTCAAGGTCGGGCTGCAGCCGGATCTGGACGTCGAGCGGCTCAGCGCCATCCGCAGGACGGTCGGTGGAGAAACGCGCATCCGCATTGACGCCAACCAGGCCTGGACGCCGCGGCAGGCGGTGCGGATCCTTGCGTCCATGCAGGATCGGGGGCTTGGCATCGAGCTGGTCGAGCAGCCGGTCCGGGCGGAGGACATCGACGGACTGAAATACGTCACCGACCACAGCGACGTGCCCGTTCTGGCGGACGAAAGCGTGTTTTCGGCGCGGGACGCGATCCGCATCATGGAAAGGCATGCGGCGGATCTGGTCAACATCAAGCTGATGAAGTGCGGCGGCATCACAGAGGCGCTGCGCATCGTTTCCGCCGCGGAAGTATACGGGGTGGAGTGCATGCTCGGCTGCATGCTCGAAGGCAGCGTCAGCGTCAACGCGGCGGCCTCCCTCGCCGCGGCCAAACGGCAGATCACAAAGATCGATCTGGATGGCCCGGGGCTGTGCACGAAAACGCCCGTGATCGGCGGCGCCGATTTCAGCGGCAAGACCATCACCGTTTCGGACGCGCCGGGATTTGGCATTACGG
>CAMOIA010000237.1 GCA_946615785.1 uncultured Clostridia bacterium | reverse complement strand
GGCTTTGTCCGGCTGGAAACGGTCGGTAATGTAGCGGTTGGAAAGGCGCACCGCCGCCTCCAGCGCCTCGTCGGTGATGCGGACGCGGTGATGGCTTTCGTATTTATCGCGGATCCCACGCATGATGGCGATGCACTCCTCGTCGCTGGGTTCCGTCACCGTCACCGGCTGGAATCTGCGGGCGAGCGCGGCGTCCTTTTCGATGTTTTTCCGGTATTCGTCCAGCGTGGTCGCGCCGACGCACTGGATCTCGCCGCGCGCAAGGGCGGGCTTTAAGATGTTGGCGGCGTCCATGCTGCCTTCTGCCTTGCCGGCGCCGATGATGTTCTGCAGTTCGTCGATGAAGAGGATCACGTTTTTGCGCCTGCGCACTTCATCCAGCGTGTTTTTCAGCCTTTCCTCAAATTCGCCGCGGAACTTGCTGCCGGCGACCATCGCGCCCATGTCCAGCGAATACAGCTTTTTTTCAGCCAGCGTTTCCGGCACCTGTCCGCTCACGATTTTCTGCGCGAGCCCCTCAGCCACGGCGCTTTTGCCCACGCCCGGCTCGCCGATCAGGACGGGATTGTTCTTGGTCCGCCGGGAAAGGATCTGGATAATGCGCTCAATTTCCCGGCTTCGCCCGATCACGGGGTCCAGTTCGCCCCGCTCCGCGGCCGCGGTCAGGTCCCTTCCGTATTTTTCAAGCGCGCTTTCCCCGTCCTGTTCCTCGCGGGCCGCGTTACCGACACGCTCCTGCACGCTTTTTGCCATTTCCTCCGGATCGCACCCGATGCCGCGGAGAATCCTGACCGCCACAGAATCCTGCTCTTCAAGCAGCGCCAGCCACAGGTGCTGGGAGGTAACATAGGCCTGGCCCATGTCGTGGGACAGCCGGATGCTTTTTTCCAGAATCTGCTTGACGCGCGGCGTCATTTCCATCTGCCGGGGAATCTCGTTCCCCTCCCCCGTCAGCTGCCGCACATGGTCGCGGATCACCTCATGCGTGATTTCCTTGCGCCAAACCGGCACGTCGCCGCTTGCCTGGGCAACCAGGCCGATCAGCAGGTGCTCGGTTCCGATATAGGTGTGGCGCATTTCAAAGGCGGACTGCCGGGCGGCGTTCATCACCTTCTGCGCGCTTTCGTTAAATTTTCCAAAGATTGCCATAGCGCCTCCTATTTATATATCGATCGGATGGATCGGTTCGTCCTTTTCCGCGAGCATCCCGCGGATCATCGCGGCGCGCGCGGCCTGTGTTTCTCTTTCCGTCAGGTCGTGACCGGCTTCCTTTGTCAGATGCGCCTCCTGGGCGCGCTCGAGCATCATATCGCAAAGGGATACCGATACGGGAACGCTGCCCATCGCCGCGCCGATCCGAAGTGACGACCAGAGGGAATAAAACTCGCTCATCGGCATCAGACGCGCATACAGGAAGGCGCCAAAGGCGCGGTGAATGCGGTCTGAAAACCCAAGCGGATCGTCCGCGGCCGCTTTCTGGCGAAGCAGGCGTTCCATTCCCGCCACCTGCCTTGCAACCGCCGTGACCGCGTCCACAAGTTCCCGTTCGGTTTTGCCCAGCGTCACCTGGTTGCTCAGCTGATACACGTTGCCCAGCGCTTCGCTGCCCTCGCCGTAAATGCCGCGCATCGTCAGCCCGAGCTTCGCGGTCATCTGGGTCACCTGACCCATGTTCTTTTTCTGCGTCAGCATGGGCAGGTGCAGCATGACCGACGCGCGCATCGCGGTGCCGGTGTTGGTCGGACAGGCGGTGAGATACCCCCATTCATCGTCAAACGCGAACGAAAGGCTTTCCTGCAGAGCGTCCTCCGCCGCAAAGGCGCGGGTAAAGCAGCTTTCAAGGTCCAGCCCCTTGCTGAAGGCCTGAATGCGCAGATGATCCTCCTCGTTGACCATGATCACGACGCTGCCGTCACGGCTCATCAGCGCAGCGCCGCGGTCGTCCCGCTCGTACAGCTCCGTGCTGATACGGTGCTCCTCCGCAAAAACGCGCTTCTCCACGCTCTTCATGCCCCGCATCGGAAAATAACTGAAATCGAGCGGATCGGCCTTCAGCGCGTTCAGCGTGCGGTCGATACAGTCGTCCGCCTGATCAGCGCTCATTTTCGGCCTGAAAGGCAGGTCGTCGAAATTTCGGGCGAGGCGGATGCGCGAGGACAGTACGATATCGCCGCTTTTCACATTCGAAGTGACCCTTTCCTCGCTCATGTCCCCTCACCTTCCTTTGCCTGCAGGGGCTTTTCAGCCTCCCGCAGCGCGTTCAGTTCGTCCCTGAGCCTGGCGGCTTCCTCGAAGGCTTCTTCGCTCACCGCCATTTCCATGGCCTTGCGGAGGCGTTCGATTTTCTGCTGCCGCTCCTGCGCCTCGGCGTTCTGCCGCGGACGCTTGCCGGCGTGCTCGGTTCTTCCCTGGATGCGGGTGATCATCGGCGCCAGTTCCTTGCGGAACGTGCTGTAGCAGGCCGAACAGCCGAGCATGCCGCCCTTGCGGAATTCAGCCAGCGTCATGCCGCACCGTTCGCACTTTTTATCGCCGTCTTCCCTCGCCTTATACATAGAGGAAAGAATCGCCGCCAGCAGCGCCGAAACGTCGCCGCCCTTCTGGTATTTTTTCACGCATTCATGGCACAGGTTGCGGCTGGTGCTTTCACCGTTGATCACGGTCGTCACAACGACCGCCGCCTCTCGCTCATGGCATTCTTCACAAAGCATAGTTTTTCCCCTTTTTCCCTTCACAGGCCTTCCTTTGGTTCCTTCGTTTCCTGCGCCGTGCCGTCGCGCTTTCCCTGTGCCGCCGCGATCAGCATGCTTTTGAGGATTCTCGCCCGCAAAGCGTCCTTGATTCCCTCCGGCACCGGCACCGAAAGCGCCTGTCTTGAAACCGCGGCAGCCATCAGGGAAGCTTCCCGGTCGGTTATCACATTGCGCTCGCGCAGCTGGCGGCAGATGATCAGCGCGCGCGGCTCGTCAATGGCGTTTCCAATGCGCTCGTTCAGATAATAGGACAGGCCGTCCAC
>CAMOIA010000236.1 GCA_946615785.1 uncultured Clostridia bacterium | reverse complement strand
GGATCCGCTCCGGATCCCAAAGCCCCGGATGCGGCAGGAAAAGCTGCCCGCGCGGCCCTTCCATATACAGAAAACTCGCCTTGAGAAACCGCAGCAGGGCCAGGCGGCTGACTTCCATTTTTCGGGCAGAGAGCTCGCGCATGATCTGGTCGGCCAGAGAATCGGCATACACAAAGCCATACAGATAAATCATGGAATGAACCATCGCCTCCACCCGGAACAGAAGCTCCCTGAGGAGCGGATCCGTGTGCAGCATGGCATCCGAAATCCGGTTTTTGATCTGCGGACAGATGCGCAAAAACGCGACGTCTTCGTCGTCAAAGGAAATCGTGCAAAAAAGGCGGCGGATCAGCGATTCCACGAAGGGCAGCTGGTCCTCGTCGTCCAGTTCGATTTCTCCGTCCGCCATCAGCATCCGCTTGACAAGCGCGTCTTCCCCAAAGGAAAGGCATCGAATTTCCCCCGCCAGGTTCGAAAGCACCTTTTCACGCATATCTTCAAGCCCCAGGTGCTTCCCTTCCGAGGCGTAATAGCTTCTGAAAAACAGTTCCTCCGTTTCCCGCGGGGAAAGGTCGTCAAAAATACTCCTGTCGTCGCAGGCGTACAGACGGTCGCGGCACGCGTCCATCTGCTCCCCGATCAGTTCGGACTGAACGCGTTCGCTCCAGTCCTTCGTCGGCATCGGCACAGCCCTCTGCAAAAAAACACCTCTTTCTCACCGGCGGCTTTTCTTCATTTTAATCCGTCGCCGCGCCTTGTCAAGGGTGCTTGACCGATCTTCCCGCAGTGCTTATACTGTGAATCGGACAAAAAGGAAAGGAGGATGCGCGTGGGCACGATCAAAACGCAGGCCATCGTCCTGCGGTATGCGGATTACCGCGAAAACGACCGGATGCTGACCCTGCTCTCCCCCGTTTACGGACGGATCGACGCCATCGCAAGGGGCTGCAAAAGGCCAAAGTCACCGCTTCTGGCCGCGTCTGAGTGGTTTGCCCAGGGCGAATACGTCCTCTACGTTTCCGGCGGACACGTCACCGTAACCTCCTGCCTTTTGCAGGAAAGCTTTTATCCCATCCGGCAGGATTACGAACGCCTGGAAAACGCCACGTACCTTCTTTCCCTCTGCGAAGCGTCGGCGCAGCCGGGCCAGGCCTCGCTCGGGCTTTTCAAGCTGATCACGCGCAGCCTTTTGCGCCTTGCCTACAAGGACCTTGACCCCCGTGCGGTCACAAGCGCTTTTCTACTGTTCACCTGCGCCCTGGAGGGGTACCTTCCGGTGCTTGACAGGTGCGTGCGCTGCCAGAAACCCATGCCTGCACAGCCGCGGTACGCCTTTGACATCGAGGGCGGCGGTCTCGTCTGCCCGTCCTGCCAAAGAATGGAGGACCGTCTTTTGCACCTGACGGAGAGGAACGTCGCCTGGATCCGGGACGTGCTGAAAGAGGGCGTTGAAATGACCGAAATGCCGCCGGATGACGCCCCGCTGCACCTGCTCATGGACTATACGGAGGCAAAGCTTGAGTGCCATCCCCCGGCGGGAAAAATGATCCGATAAAAAACCGGAGCGAATCGTCCGCTCCGGCTGGGTGTCTGTCAGGAAAGGCTCAGTAAAGCCTGTTGTAATTCATCCGGGTCCTGTGCGCCATCACCTCGGCCTTGTAGGCCTTTTTCGCGGTGAAAATGTAAATCTCGTTGGCGCTTCCGTTCGGCCGCATTTCCTTGTAACGGCGGAATTCGTAATTCCTGCCGGACTGAAGCTGCGGGATGTCCAGCGCCAGGACCTGGGCCAGCGCATAGGCCCGCGCGTTGTTCAGGGGCGGATAGCCGGCCTTCTGGAAATCAAAATCCGCGATCTTTCCTGGCGGATAGATGCTGAAAAAGCTGACCCGGTCGCGTTCGATGCGGACCTCGTCCAGATCGCCGGTGCGAACCGCTTCCACAATCGCATAGATTTCCTCGTACAGACGGCTTCCGCGCATCTTGTGCATATCCTGAAGCTGGTGGCTCTGGCGGGCGTGTTCCCGAAGGAGCAGGGCCAGGCCAAGAAGCGCCATCCCAACGCAAATCACCCAAGCATAATCGTTCATTTCTGCAAACCCTCCGCAGATGCATTGCACATATGGTATATTATCAAAAGGCGACCACAATTTCAAGCAGCCGAAGCAATTGTTCGTGAGAATGTAACATAATCCAAAGTGTGTTCATCACTTTCTGAAGTTTTCATTGCGCCAAAGGGCGGCTTGAATTTCACCCGCGAAACGAAAACGCAACATTCCTTTCCCTCCGGCCCGGCTGCGCACGTTTTTCTTCCTTCTATAATGTTCTGTATCCTGTTCCCCGTCCGGCTCTTTCTGTTTTCTCCGGGCCATGTTTAGACATTTTTCGATCATTTTTTCACACCCGTGCATTTTGGCATTGACTTTTTGACAAGACTGTGGTAATCTTTCCAGTGTTCGTTGTGCCAATGTGGCTCAGCTGGTAGAGCAGCGGTTTCGTAAACCGCAGGTCAAGGGTTCGAGTCCCTTCATTGGCTTTCGAGGTGTAGCGCAGTTTGGTAGCGCGTTTGGTTCGGGACCAAAAGGTCGTGGGTTCAAATCCCGCCACCTCGACTTCCGGAAGCCTTGCAGATCAAGGCTTCCGGGTTTTCTTTTTGGACTGAATGGTATGTGCCGCCCCTCTTGCAATGGCACCGGGTTGCCGCCCTTCCGTGAAGCATGGTATAATCAGGGTGCCAAATAGCCGCTTCTTCAAAGCGCACGGAAGAGAAGAATAATGGCGCAGATAACTGATGACGATTCTCGGAACCTGTTTTATCCGCTGTTTTATGATGCCTATGACCGGCGTATGCAGCCGCAGGGATGACGGCGAAACCGATCATAGCGGAACGATTGCACTCATCTGCCAGCGTGCATGCTTTTGCCAGCAGGAGTTCTTGCTTACAGACGCTTCGGGAAAGGAGAAGCAGCAGATGAATAAGGATTCTCTTGCTTTTGTCGTTTACATGATTCACAAATGTGCCAATCAATGGA
>CAMOIA010000235.1 GCA_946615785.1 uncultured Clostridia bacterium | reverse complement strand
ACGAAAACGGCACCATCCTTGGCGAAAGCAGCAAGCCGACGCTGGTGGGCCGCCCGTTTGAGGGCATCGCTCACGATATGATCCTCTGCATCATGAATTCCCTGAACCAGTGCGGGAAGAGCGAGAGCGAGCTGGAATCGATCGGCATCGGCATCCCCGGCATCGCGGATCCGAAGACCGGCATGATCGTCTTCTGCCCGAACCTCGCCTGGCGGGACATTCCGCTGCGCGAGGAACTGCAGAAATACATCAAAAAGCCCGTCTACATCGATAACGACGCCACCGTCGCGGGCTACGCCGAGAGCGTTTCCGGCGTGAGCCGCGGCTGCGCCTCCAGCGTGTTTCTCACCCTTGGCACCGGCGTCGGCGGCGGCATCGTCATCAACGGCAAGCCCTGGAGCGGTTCGCACGGCGTGGGAAGCGAGATCGGCCACATGACCCTCGCCGTGGACGGCGTGCCCTGCACCTGCGGCAACAACGGCTGCGCTGAGCGCTACTGCAGCGCCACCGCCATCATCCGCATGGCAAAGCAGAGCTGCCTGGCCTACCCGGACAGCATGATCGTAAAGCTCGCCGGCAGCATCGAGGACATTTCCGCGCGCAGCGTGTTTGACGCCGCCAAGGCACAGGACGAGGTGGCCATGCGCATTTTCGAGCGCTACACCGATTACCTTGCGATGCTTGTGAACAACGTCTGCGACTTCCTGGACCCGGACATGGTGATCCTCGGCGGCGGCGTGAGCCACGCGGGCGCGTTCCTTCTGGAAGCCGTGCAGAAAAAACTGATGCGCTACCGCCTCTACAAAACCCTGCCCGCCGCGCGGCTTGAGCTTGCGCAGCTCGGCAACGAAGCCGGCATCATCGGCGCCGCGCTCCTTGGCAAGGCCTATCAAAGCTGATTATCACAAACCCGGAGGATATCCAATATGCGAGTAACCATCGAATCCCTTTTTCGCGCCACCCCTGAAAACGGCAGCACCGTTACCCTGGAGGGGTGGATCCGCAAATGCCGCGACAGCAAAACCATCGCCTTTATCGAACTCAACGACGGCTCCTTCTTCCGCAACGTGCAGATCGTGTGCGGCGAGGACCTGCCCAATTTCGCCGAGGTCGTCAAATACACCCTCGGCAGCGCCATTCAGGTGACGGGCAAGGTGGTTCTGACCCCGGAAATGAAGCAGCCCTTTGAAATCCACGCGACGGACGTGACCCTGCTCGGGCTCTGCTCCCCCGATTATCCCATCCAGAACAAGCGCCACACCTTCGAATACCTGCGCACGCAGGCGCACCTGCGTCCGCGCACGAACACCTTCAGCGCCGTCTTCCGCATCCGCTCCCTCGCCGCGCAGGCCATTCACGCGTTCTTCGCGCAGCGCGGCTTCGTGTACGTACACACGCCCATCATCCCCACCAGCGACACCGAGGGCGCGGGCGAAATGTTCCGCGTGACCACGCTCGACCTCAACAAGCTGCCCCACCTGCCAAACGGCCAGGTGGACGACAGCAGGGATTTCTTCGGCCGCCAGGCCAACCTCACCGTCTCCGGCCAGCTCAACGTGGAAGCGTACTGCATGGCCTTCGGAAACGTCTACACCTTCGGCCCCACCTTCCGCGCGGAAAACTCCAACACCCCGAGGCACGCCGCGGAATTCTGGATGATCGAGCCGGAAATCGCCTTCGCGGACCTTTCGGACGATATGCAGCTGGCCGAGGACATGCTCAAATTCGTCATCCGCTATGTGATCGACCACGCGAAGGAAGAATACGCCTTCCTGAACCAGTTTGTGGACAAGGGCCTGCTCAAGCGGCTTGAAAAGGTGGCTTCCTCCACCTTCCAGCGCTGCTCCTACACCGAGGCTATCGACATCCTGACCAGGAACAACGACCATTTCGAATACAAGGTCCACTGGGGCATGGACATCCAGACCGAGCACGAGCGGTACCTGGCCGAAAAGCATTTCGGCGGGCCCGTCTGCGTGTACGATTACCCCAAGGACATCAAGGCCTTCTACATGCGCATGAACGACGACGAAAAGACCGTCGCCGCCGTGGACATCCTGGTACCCGGCATCGGCGAGCTGATCGGCGGCAGCCAGCGCGAGGAGCGGCTGGACAGGCTGGAAGCGCGCATGAAGGAACTGGGCATGACCATGGAAACCTACGAATGGTACCTGGATCTGCGCAGATATGGCACCGTGAAGCACGCCGGCTTCGGCCTGGGCTTCGAAAGACTGATCATGTACCTGACGGGCATTTCAAACATCCGCGACGTGCTCCCCTTCCCCCGCACCGTGGGCAGCGCGGAATTCTGATCCCCGTCGTTTACCGGCCGGTCTGCGCCTGATCGCGGCGCGCCGGCACACAGCCCGTACGCGCAGGATTTTGCTCCGGCGCATACGGGCTGTTTTTCATGCCGGCCCCGCCCTGCAAAAGGCAGAGGGCCTTTGTGTATGAAGTTTTGATGCTTTATTCCATCGAACGAAGGCATCGTTTTGGATGGACGGACGCGCGCCGCATCCGCCTTCAGGCAATGACCTCGATCCTCGACCCTTTCAGCGTCTTGGACACCTCGATCCGCTTCTCGATCCGCTCCTCCAGGTCGCGCACGTGGGAAATGATGCCGATCAGGCGCTTGCCGTCCGCAAGGTTTGAAAGCACCTTGAGCGAATTGCGCAGGGCTTTTTCGTCCAGGGTGCCAAAGCCCTCGTCGATGAACATGGCGTCCATGCGCACGCCCCCGCTTCCCGCCTGCACCACATCCGAAAGGCCCAGCGCCAGCGCCAGGCTCGCCAGGAACGATTCGCCGCCCGAGAGCGTATTCACGTCCCGCCAGAGCCCGGTGCCCCGGTCCAGCACGTCCAGGTCCAGGCCGCTCTGGCGCACCCGGTCCCTTGCCTCCTCCCGGCAGCGCAGGGTGAACTGTCCGTCCGTCAGCACGGTCAGCCGCTTGTTCGCCGCGGCGACCACCTGCTTGAAATAATACTGCTGCACATAGGCCTCAAAGGTCATTTTTCCGCGGCGGCTGGCGCCGCCCAGGCCG
>CAMOIA010000234.1 GCA_946615785.1 uncultured Clostridia bacterium | reverse complement strand
GAAAACGCCGTCGTGGCCGACGCGCAGGCGGAAAACGCCCGCATCATGGACGCTGTGATCGCGGCCCTGAAGGCTGCCGGCCTTGCCGATAAGGATATCAAAACGACCGATTTCAACGTGTATTCCAGCTATCGCTACGAGGTCGGCCCCGACGGCGTCCAGACCAGCACGCTCGTCTACCATGTGTCAAACGCCCTGCGGGTCACAGTCCGTGATCTTGATAAGGTCGGCACCTACATCGACGCCGCGGCGAGGGCCGGTGCCAATCAGATCAACAGCCTGACTTTCCTTTCGCATGACACAAAGGACGCTTACACGCAGGCGCTTCAGGAAGCGTGCGCAGACGCACAGCAAAAAGCCGATACCATTGCCGCCGCGCTGGGTGTCACCATTCGCGGTATTGAAGAAGTCAGCATGCCGGAGTACGTTCAGGCCGCCCCTGTTTTCAACAACGCCATGTACGCCCGCAAAACCGCGGCCGGCGCTGTCGAAATGGAAGAAGCCGACACTGCCATCATTGCCGGCGGCCTGAGCGTGAGCGCGAACGTTCAGATCGTTTTTGAAATCAAATAAGCCGCCGAAAACCTTATAATGCACTGAAAAAGAGGCTTTTCCGCGACCGGTCGTCGCAGAAAAGCCTCTTTGCTGTCAAAACGGAAAGCCAAGCGCCTCAAGGCGTGCGGTTATGCTGTCCGCGCACTGTTCAAGAAGCACGCGGTCGCCCTCCTCAAAGCGGGAAAGTTGAGGGCTGTCGATGTCCAGAACGCCAAACACCCTGCCGTCTGCGTGCCTGAGCGGAATCACAATTTCCGAACGCGAAGCGCTGTCACAGGCGATATGTCCAGGGAAGGCGTGCACATCCGGAACGACCACGCTTTCTGCAAGCTGCGCGGCATGCCCGCAGACGCCCTTTCCCATCGGGATCAGCATACATGCTGTCTTTCCCTGAAACGGGCCAAGGATCAGCCTGTCATCCTCCAGCAGGTAAAAGCCGGTCCAGTTGACCCGGTCAAAGGCCTCGTACAGCACTGCGGAGGCGTTTGAAAGGGCCGTAATCCAATGAACGGAGCCCTCCAGCACAGCGTCAAGCTGTTCCGTTAAAAGCCGAGCGTTCATTGTGCCAGCGTCCCCATGGGATCCCACGGATCCAGCGCGATCGGCTCCTGGTCATACGCCTTCGCGTCGTCACCGAGGTATTCCTTTTCGACCGCGGCCTGATACACATACTGATCAAACCAGGTATCTGAACAGATGTAGTAGCCCTTATTTCCGTTCTTATCGCCCCAGGAATTTTCGATCTTCCACCGGACAGGTTTTCCGTCCTTCAGATCGACCCCGGTGATCACCATGGCATGGTTCATGGCGGAGAACTGGTAATCGAGCGCGTCCTCTTTGGAGATTTCAAGGTCAAGGCCGGTGAGCAGCGAAACGTTGAAGGACTGGTCGTCCCAGAAACCCTTTTCTCTCTCGCCCCACTTGCCCACATCGCTTCCGAACCAGACCACCTTGCCCGCTTCCAGCTGACGGATCACCGCGGCTTTAAACGAGGACATGTCAAGGTTCAGATGCTTTACATCCCGGCCGCCGACGACGTTGCCGAGCAGGCGAATGGTATAGGTTTTGCCGTACGCTTTGTCCTTTGTCGGGGCGTTGATGATGGAAACCACATCGTCCAGGTAATCGCCGACGTATTCCCGGGCGAAGGAAGCCGGGGTCAGACCGCGTTCGATATGATACAGTTTGTCCTTGTCGACGTATTCAAAGTCAAACTGCTTCGGCGGTTCTCCGTAGCAGGCGCAGAGGAAAGCGTAAACCTTGCAAAGAATCGCTTCGCGTTCCGCCAGAATCACGTCTTCAGAAGCGTTTTCGTTCTTCAGCGCGCGCAGCTTTACGGCGCAAACCTTCAGGTAGCGGTTCAGGTAGTGGTTCATATCGCGGGAATGGCTGGACTGATACGTTTCGTCGAACGCATCCTTGGGCACCAGGCCGTATTTGCGAACGATATTCGCGAACATATCCCATTGGCCGCCGTCGTGCACGCCGGTGGTCAGCACGTATGAAACCTCGCGGTCGTCCGTCTTCCTGTCGGCCGTCTGCAGAATGGATTCGATGAAGAAATTGGCCCGCTCAAACTTGTCCCAGAAAGCCAGGTAGCTCTGGCTGAGCTCAAAGGCTTCCAGGTTCAATCTGGCCGCGATCCTCTCCCGGAGCACGTTGGCGGCCGCAAACAGCCAGCACCGTCCGCTCGCCTCCTGATTCGTCACCGGAAGCGTCGGAATCTCCACGGAAAAATGATACCGCAGGCTGTTCGCCGCATTTGGCACATACGCCGCCGATGCGATCGCCGTTTTGCTCAGCGCCATGGTGGCAAGCTGGCTGCGCAGGTCATTTTGATACGCGTCCGACCATTTTTCAAGCAGTTCTTGCGTGATTTCGTTTGTCTTCATACGCTTCTTCCTTTCATGTTGCATTTGGATTGGGACAGGACACGGCGCGCGCATCCTGCAAAAAAATTGTATTCCGCATGCGCAGCCTTGTCAAGTGCGCCTCAAAACCATGTTTCCCTGCAAAGAGACGTCCTGCGCATTCCGTTGACAATTGAAATGGATTCGATTAGAATAGGAACATATCCGAAACGGATATGCAAAAGCAACAAGAAAGGTGGCGGATTCCCATGATGAAACTTGTCCTTGTTCGTCACGGCGAGAGTGAATGGAACAAGCTGAACCTCTTTACCGGCTGGACCGACGTGGATCTGAGCGAAAAGGGCCATGAGGAAGCAAAGGCGGCCGGCCGGCTGCTCAAAGCCGAAGGTTATGATTTTGACGTTTGCTACACCTCTTATCTCAAGAGGGCCATCCATACCCTGAATCACATTCTTGATGAAATGGACCGTGCATGGCTGCCGGTCATCAAGACCTGGAAACTGAACGAACGCCATTACGGCGCCCTCCAGGGCCTGAACAAGTCCGAAACCGCCGAGAAATACGGCGAGGAACAGGTGAAGATCTGGCGCCGTTCCTTCAATATCAAGCCCCCGGCCCTGGAGGAAT
>CAMOIA010000233.1 GCA_946615785.1 uncultured Clostridia bacterium | reverse complement strand
CCAGACCATTGCAGCAATCGTCTCCATAATCCTTAACCTGAAAAAAAATACCGAGATTACCTTTGAGTGGAAGCAGATCCTTCACCCGGATATGGAAGCCATCAGCCGTATATATAGGGTTGGTATTCCTTCAATCCTGATGATGTCCATCGGTTCAGTCATGAGCTATCTGATGAACATGATCCTGGGATTTTTCGCTGATATCGCAGAGACTGCACGTGCGGTATACGGTTCATACTTCAGACTCCAGAGTTTCTTCTTCATGCCCGTCTTTGGCATGAACCGCAACGGCTACGGCCTGCTCGCCTTCATTGAGGAAGGCGCCGAAAGCGCCCGGATTTCCGTGAACTCCTCCAATAACATTATCGGCATCAACTACCTGTTCGCCAATTTCCAGTACCGCCGTTCTTTCACGGACACCCGTGTGACCACGCGCGACGTGCGGGTGTTTGACAAGGACGACATCAAAACCAATTACAAACTGCGGATCAAATTCATGGCGGACGAAAACCCGGATTACAGCGCCATGGCGAGAAGCTGGCGGGACTATCTGCTTGCAAACGGCCTTGAGGACCTGACGGTGAAGGCGACCTCTGCCATCGACCTGTTCATGAGCGCGCCGGAAGAAGGGCTGCTGTTTGATACGCCCCGCACGGTGACGACGCTTTCTGAGGCGCGGGACATTCTGCTTTCCCTGGACGCCCTCGGGGTAAAACAGATCCGCTGCGCCATCAAGGGCTGGACGGCGGACGGATACGGCAAAACGCCGGATCACTTCCCCATCGGCGGTTCTGTCGGCAATGAAGGCGATCTTCGGCGGCTGCTGGATACCGCGCACGATCTTGGCGCGACGGTGCGGCTCACGGTCAATTTCCTGGAAGCCAGGTCGGATCAGGGTGGATATTCCCATCGAAACGACGTGGTCTATACGGGAAACCATATGATCCTGACCGATCCGGAAGAAAAGCTCTTCATGCTCAGCCCCGACGTCGCCAAAGCCAAATATGACGCTTTTTTGAAAAAAGCCTCCGGGTTTTCCCTGGACGCGGTCCGGTTTGAACGCATGGGACAGTACGTCGGCTTCAATTACGCCGCCCGCAGGTATATGCTTGCAATCGACGCGCTGAACCTTTACCGCGACATGCTGGACGAAACCCGCCGCACCTTCGGCACGGCCGAGGCAGAGGGTGGGAACGCCTGCCTGCTTGGCCATGTGGATTTCGTGACCGACGTACCCTATGAAGACGTTGGGTATCAGATCACGACGTATTCCGTTCCGTTCTATCAGATCGCGCTGCATGGGATCGTGGGCTATGCCGCGGAACCCGGCAACCTGAGCAGCGATCTGGAACGGGAGGTGCTGCGCTGGGTGGAAATGGGCTTCGCGCCGTATTTTGAACTGACCTGGGGCAATACGGAAGACCTGATGTATACGGAGTATCAGGGCCTGTTTTCCGCAGAATCGGCGGTCTGGCAGGAGCGCGTGGCCAGGGCCTGCGCCCAGTTTGAGACAGGGCCGCTTGCAAGCTTAAGCGACGTGTGGATGGTGCAGCACGACCGCCTGAGCGATACGCTTGTGAGGGTCACCTATGCAAACGGCATGCGCGTCTACGTGAACTATGCGGATACGGACGCGGAGGCGGACGGGGTAAGCATTCCCGCAAAGAGCTGGCAGGCGACGGATACGGAAACCATTTTGGATTGAACGGAGGTGCGAGAGCGTGCGTGAGGCGAACGTACAGATCAGAAAAAGAAAGCCCATGGGCATCGAAAAACGGCGCTCCCTTGAGGCGTACATTTTCCTGATCCCGTGGATCATCGGCGTGTGCGTGTTCTTTGCAAGGCCGATCTTCATTTCCGTGCGGCTGGCGTTTTCGGACATCACCGAATTCAAAGGCCTGAAAACCACGTGGGTGGGGCTTGAAAACTTCCAGTACATCTTCTTTTACGACATCAATTTTATCCCCACCTTCCTGCAGGTCGTTTACGATACCCTGCTCAACACGCCCATCTGCCTTGTTTTTTCGCTCCTGATCGCCATTCTGATCAACCGCAAAATGGTGGGCCGCGGCTTTTTCCGCACGGCGTTCTTCATTCCCGTGCTGCTCGGCTCCGGCTACATCATGAAGCAGCTGCTTGGCATGGGCGCGGACGGGACGACGATCACCACGGGCATCATGGTGCCAAAGCTCATCAGCGACCTTCTGGGAACGGACATCACGGCGATCGTGCAGGGCTTCCTGGACAGAATCACCGTGGTGCTCTGGAAGAGCGGCGTCCAGATCGTCCTGTTCCTGGCAGGGCTGCAGGGCATCTCCGGCTCTCTTTATGAAGCGGCGAGGGTCGACGGCGCGACCGAATGGGAAATGTTCTGGAAAATCACGCTTCCCATGATCACGCCCATCATCCTGATGAACCTGGTGTACACCATCGTCGCCTTTTTCACCGACGGCACGAACCCGATGGTCGATTACATTTACAAGGTCAATTTCGGCAACCAGCAGTATGAATACGCGGCGGCCATGAGCTGGGTGTATTTCGCCTTCGCGTGCATCTTCTGCCTGCTGGCCATCGCCCTCATGCGCAGGCACGTATACGATTCCGGTTCCAAGAACTGAGAGGGGAGAGCGCTATGGAAAAAGCTTCCAGAGGGAAGGGGGCGCTGAAGAGCAAAAGCATCCGCGTGGCCAGAACGGCTGTCCTGCGGTTTGCGTTCTATTTTCTGCTCTGCGCCCTGAGCTTCATCTTCCTGTACCCGTTTATCAGCATGATCACAAAGAGCCTGATGACGGACGACGATCTGTATAACATCACGGTCAAATGGCTGCCTTCCCAGCCGATGTGGAGCAATTACGACATCGCGTTTCGCCGCATGCGCTTCCGCGCCTATGTGTGGAACAACATCCTGGTCGGCTGCACGGCGACGCTCGGCCATATGTTTTCCTGCGCCCTGACGGGCTATGCGTTCGCCCGCTACCGCTTCCGCGGCAAATCCATCCTGTTCTTCATCGTCATCCTCATGATGATCGTGCCGATGCAGGTGCTGATCTTCCCGCT
>CAMOIA010000232.1 GCA_946615785.1 uncultured Clostridia bacterium | reverse complement strand
AAAGGCAAAGTTGTTACGTATCAAGGCAAAGGGACAGGACGCCCGATCTATGAAGTGGCTTATAATGGCACAACCTATAAGGTTGCTGTTACTGTAGGTGAAAACGGCTACATTGTTGGTGCAAACCCAGTCAAAGGAGGAAAATGAGCATGTTATCAAAACTGCGCGTACTACTTGAATACCATAGTTATCCGGTCTGGCTGTATGATGAAGAAGGAGATGTAATTGATACATTGCTTCCTGAAGAACTAAGGGGAGATCATGAACTTGATCAGAAATTTGATGACCTTCAGGAACGATATGATGCTTTATTTATTGACACTGCACATGAATTCTCTTTCATTGGATTTGGTACTGACGCAGAGGAAAAAGGATTCCTTCGAGACATGGATGCTGCTGTCTCAGAATTGGCATCAAAAGTAAATGGCAGATATCCAATCATCAATGATATTCATCTTGCTTTTCCACAGGATACCAATAATAGCGAGGAATGAACATGAAACTGTTTGATACTTCCAGCATCTTTCCGGGTTACGGAAGCAGCTGGGGCCCTTCGGCAACGAGGGTTTTTACGGTTCTGCCGAATAACGCCGTCACGCGGACGGTATACCGGCCCGGATCGGCAGGGGGGCCGTCTGTTTTTTTGCCGTCCCAGACGATGGAAGTGCCGTCAAACCCCTGCGGGCGGCTCGGCTCTGAAAACCCGAGGTATCGTATGGCCTTCCCTTCGGGATCCAGGATGGCTACGGAAAGGGAACAGGGCTTGCTGTGCAGGATCAGGATGGAGGCCTCCTGGCCGATCCCGGGCGTAAACGCGCGGTCGGTCAGGCATTCGATTTCTTCCGACGCAAGGCTGCTTTGCACGCTGATGAGCGCGCTGGCCTGCAGCTCCGCGTGCCCTTCGGGCTTGGTGATGACAAGCAGCATCAGGTAGCCGAAGCTGGTTTCGTCAAGACCCGCAAGCGTAAGCTCCCGGCGTTTCATGCCGGGCGTGCCCGCGTCGGCTGCGGTATCCCGGTCCGCGATCATCTGCGCGCCCGCAAAATCCCAGGCGTTGTCCCTGCGGTAAACGATTTCGTAATAGACGTCGGACGGAACGGTCTGCGCAAACGTGAAGCGGACGCTCGGGTCGGCGGAGGTAATGACATTGCTGTCAAGCTGCAGGGAGCGGATCACACTTTCGTCGGCCTGAGAGGCACCGTCAAAGTAGAGCACGAAATCGTCGTTTTCCGGGTAAGCCTGGGGCGTTGACGCGGCATAGTCGCGGCGCAGACAGGAAAGCATTTCAGAAAGGGTCACCCTGCCGTCCCTGTTCACATCCGCGGGGGAGGATGGGCGCAGCAGGTGGGACAGCACCGTCGCAAAATAGCTGGCGCCGTGGCGGACGTTCGGGTCGCCGTCGTCCTCGCTGTGCCAGTACCAGCTGTCCTCGCTTCCGCCGGCGCTGCAAAGCACCCGGTAATCGGGGTCTGCAAATACGCCGGGGCCGGCGTCCGGATAGGGCATGCCTTTTCCGACGAAAGCGCCGGAATGACAGGCGTCCAGGATCAGGACCTTTTTGCCGGGTACCGCGTCCAGGATCTCTTTTAACGCAAGGGCGGTGACGCGGTTTTCCCGAACGCCGTCGCTGAGCACCAGCGCGCATTGTTCAAGCGGGTTTTCGAAGCTGTAAAGACCGTGGGTCGCAATATAGATGAGCGAAACGTCGCCGTCCCCAACCCCGGCGAAGGCCTCCTGAACGGCGGCGCGAAGCCCGTCGGCATCGGCGACGGAATCTGATTTCAGCAGGATCCGTTCATAGCCCTGCGCGTCCGTCAGCAGCGATTCGGACAGCATGGCGACGTTTCTGGCGGCGGCGGGTTCCGTGGACGCCTGCGTCAGAAAGTGGTCGCAGCCGATCAGAAGGGCCCTGCGGACGGAAGGCTCCTCCGCGCGGCTGTGCGCCGCAATAAGAATGCAGAAAAAAAGGGGGAGGAGGAACAGAGCGCGTTTTTGAAGGCGCATCCGCATTCCTCCCTCCTGAATCATCTTAAGGCTCATTATACGCCTGCCATGCAGGAAAGTCCATGCAGAAACTGGGATCGAAAAAGAAGGTTGAAAACGGAAGGACGGCAGGGTATAATGATGACAGATCCAGGACAGTACGGACAATAGGAGTGCAGCGGTATGAAAGCATTGATTCATAGCCGTCTTATTTTGGCAGACAGAGAAGAACGGGACCGGGCAATCGTCTTTGACGAGAGAATTCAGGGCATTACGGACAATGCAGCCGCCGTGTCCATGGCGGACGAGGTGATCGACGCCGGGGGCGCCTATGTGTGTCCCGGCCTGATCGATGTGCATATTCACGGGTGGATGGGTGCGGATGTTTCCGACGCGGATCCGGACGGGATCCGGCGGATCTGCAGGGGCCTTGTACAAAACGGCGTGACCTCCTTCCTGCCGACCACCATGACCATTTCCTGGGACAGGCTCGAAACGATCTTCCGGATTCTGAGAGACCTGAAACAGGAAAGCCTGCAGGCGGATTTTGAAGGGAGCGAAATCCTGGGCTGCCACGCGGAAGGGCCTTTTCTCAATCCGGAGAAAAAAGGCGCGCAGCTTGAGGAATGCATTATTCCGGCCGACGCGGACAAGGTGCTGCCCTACAGGGACATTATCCGCCTGATGACCTACGCGCCGGAGATGCCGGGCGCGATGGCATTTACAAAGCGCATTCGGGAGGAAAGCGACATCGTTCTGTCCATCGGGCATACGTCGGCCAGCTTTCAGGACGCGATGGCCGCCGTGGGCCTTGGCGTGAATCATTTTACGCACACCTTCAACGCCATGTCCCCGCTGAAGCACCGGGATCCGGGCGCCGTCGGCGCGGCACTGTATTCTGACGGATATGCGGAATTGATCGCGGATACCTTTCATGTGAACCCGCCGCTGTTTTCCATCATGGCGAAGGTAAAGGGCGACAGGCTTTGCCTGATCACCGATTGCCTGCCGGCAGGCGGCCTTCCGGACGGCGATTATGCGCTCGGCGGAGAAGCGTTCAGGCTGCGCGGCATCGAGTGCAGGCTGTACGACGGCACCATTGCGGGAAGCGTG
>CAMOIA010000231.1 GCA_946615785.1 uncultured Clostridia bacterium | reverse complement strand
TTATCTGGGATCATAAGCTCAATTCTCTTCCCATTATTGACGATAACGGCAGACTCTGCTACTTTGTCTTCCGCAAGGACTATGACACCCATAAGCAGAACCCGAATGAACTTCTGGATGCACATAAGCGCTATGTTGTCGGCGCCGGTATCAACACGCGTGACTATGAGACCCGTGTTCCCGCACTGATAGAAGCCGGTGCCGACGTGCTTTGCATCGACTCCTCCGAAGGCCACACCGACTGGCAGAAGTTCACCCTGGCCTGGATCCGCGAGAAATACGGTGACAGTGTCAAGGTCGGCGCGGGTAATGTCGTTGATGCGGCCGGCTTCCGCTTCCTTGCTGACTGCGGCGCAGATTTTGTCAAGGTCGGCATCGGCGGCGGCTCCATCTGCATCACCCGCGAAACCAAGGGCATCGGCCGCGGACAGGCCACCGCGGTGATCGAGGTCGCCCGCGCAAGGGACGAATACTTTGAAAAAACGGGCGTGTACATTCCCATCTGTTCCGACGGCGGCATCGTGCACGATTATCACATCACCCTGGCCCTGGCCATGGGCGCGGATTTCGTGATGCTGGGACGCTATTTCGCCCGTTTTGACGAAAGCCCCTCGGCAAAGCTCCGCGTCGGCGGCAACTATGTGAAGGAGTATTGGGGCGAGGGCTCCAACCGTGCGCGCAACTGGCAGCGGTATGATCTTGGCGGGGCGCAGAAGCTGAGCTTTGAAGAAGGCGTCGACAGCTACGTGCCCTATGCCGGCCCGCTTGCGGAGGGCGTGCAGATGACGCTCTACAAAGTGAAATCCACCATGTGCAACTGCGGCGCGCTGTCCATACCGGAGCTGCAGGAAAAGGCGAGGCTGACGGTGGTTTCCTCCACCTCCATCGTGGAGGGCGGAAGCCACGACGTGATCCTGAAAAACAACACGCAGATATAACGGCTTTTCAGGGAGAACTTTGGGCGCGTCCTGAAATCGGCGCGCTCAAACCCTTAAAAGAACAAAAAAACGGAGACGCGGGCCGAAAAGCCCTGAGCGTCTCCGTTTTTTTGCCTGCCGGATCAGCCTGCCACCAGGGCGCTGATCAGATAGGAACCCGCCAGCAGCACCACCAGCAGGATGCAGACGATGCGGATGAGCCATTTGGAATCAAATTTCTTTTTGCTTTGTTTTGCGGTCATTTAAAGCGCCTCCGTTTCACTTGCTTTCAGACATTCTTCGATCGCATAGGACAATTGATCCGGACAGGAGGTGCCGTTACGGCATTCGATTCCCCGCAGGATCGTCTTCACTTCCTCGGCTTTGCGGCCGATCACCATGCGGCTCAGGCCCTGTGTGTTTCCCCGGCATCCGCGCTCAAAAGCGCAGGACGTGATCACGCCGTTTTCAATCGCGATATCAATGGCCGTAGAGCAGGTGCCCCTGGTCTTGTAATGATACGTCATGAAACATGCTCCTTTGCTGATTTGAATTCCTCTGCCAGGATGGCGTACATCCTGACGTCGCTGTAGTGCCCCTTGTTTCTGACCCGCTGCTTCAGCGTGCCCTCGTAGCGCATGCCCGCTTTTTCCATGACCCGGCCGGACGCAGGATTGTCCACCTCGTACATGGCTTCGATCCGGTTGATGCGCATGGTTTCAAACGTATAGCGGATGACCTCTTTCAGCGCTTCCGTCATGATGCCGCGGTTCCAGTACGCGCGGGAAAGGCTGTAGCCGATTTCACAGGAGTGGAAATCCGGGTTGATCCACATGTACCCGATGGTGCCGATCATTTTTTTCTCCGCCTTCCATTCGATGGCGAAGGATGAGGGAAAACCGGATCGGTACTGCCGCCTTACCTCGCGGATGAACTGCCTGGAATGGCTTATGGAGGTATGCGCATGCCAGAGCACATGCCTTGAAACCTGAGGATCCTGCGCGTAGGCGAACAGGTCCTTCGCGTCTGCCATCCGCAGGGGCCTGAGTATCAGCCTTTCGGTTTCAAGCACCGGCAGCGGAGAAAGAAACGATAAAAACATCAGCGATCCTCGCTTGGGTCGTGGAAACTGCCGTCTGACGAAAGCAGTTTCCGTCTCATGCAATCAAACGCACTTTTGATGCGTTATAATGAATGTGCATGGTTTTCAGGAAGCCAAACGCTTCCTTGACATGATACACCAAATCCGCTACAATCGCAATATACCTTCGAAAATGATTGTCTCAAAGGAGGCATTGAAGATGCACGAAAAGAATACAGTTTTAAGCCGTTTCGCCGTGCTTGCGCTGGCCGTTTTGCTCTGCGTCTGCCATCCCGCTTTCCCCGCTCTTGCGGAGGGACAGGAAGGCATTACCATTTTCCTGGCCTGGGAGCAGGGAAGCGTGCAGGCGAACCGGCTTGGGTATTCCGGCTACGAGGATGCCTTCTGGGGATACATACCCTATGAATATTTCGGCCAGCCGATCACGCTGTATGTCAATGATGAAAGCGGCCGGTACACGTCCTTCGATCCCGGCAGCGGCTTTGTCCTGCAGGACTATGCCGACGCCGGAAACGATATTGCCTCCGCCGTGTCCGTCGATATTCAAAGCTACGATTACTTTGGCACGCCGGGGCCTGTGTTCCGCCTGTTTCTTTCTTCGATGACGGATAAGCCCTACGTGCCGCAGATCGTTGCGCCGCAGGTGCCGGTGTATTACCGAGACGCCGCAACCTGGATGGAGATCAGCGGAAACAGCCAGGTCACATGCACGGTGAACGCGGTGACGGCGGTGACCGCCCCTGAAATTGCGGGATACCGTCTGCAGGGAAGCGATACCCAGTATGTGACCGTGGACAGCTTCGGCACGCCCGACGCGAGCGAGATCGTGTTCTATTATGAAGCGATTCAGGTTCCGCAGGTGACGGTGCGGTATCTGGATCAGAATACGTATGCTGAAATCAAGGCGGCAGACCTTCTTCCCTGCCAGCTTGGGCAGAGCATGCCCGTGTTTTCCGCGGAAATTCCGGGCTATCAGGTCGTCGGGGACGCGGTGCAGTATGTATCTGTGGACGCAAACGGAAACGCGGACCGTCAGGAAGTGCTGTTCTATTACAGTGCGATCAGCGCGCCGGTGCTCCCCGTGCGCTACCTCGACCAGGCGACGGGCATGG
>CAMOIA010000230.1 GCA_946615785.1 uncultured Clostridia bacterium | reverse complement strand
AGGAAAGGCGTCTGGGGCAAGGGGTCATCGACGCTATCAGCGAACGGCTGGAGAAGGAATTGCCCGGTTTAAGAGGTTTTTCTGCCCGGAATCTCAGATATATGAGAATGTTTTATGAAGAATGGAGTTTCCTGGATTCCGGTAAAGTAGCCGACACAATCGAAGACAGTCCTGATTTGGCACCTGCAAGTGCCAAATTAATGAATACAGATACACCTGTAATTTGGCACTCGCAAATGCCAAAATCAGAATCGTTTCCCTATGATGAGTTTATAACAATTGGCTTCACTCACCATAGGATTATTTTTGAGAAGGTAAAAGATCCGGAAGAACGATATTTCTATATTCACCACTGTTCGGCCTGCCCGTCCGGTTGGACATTTTAGACAGACCGTCCTCCCGTTTTACTAGCGCTCAAGCGCGTTGTACAGAATCTCCCTGCTTTCGTTGCTGTACTGGACGCGCGCGTCACGAAATCCGCCATCTTCAAGCCAGGTCCAGACGATGCCGCTGTCTTCCAGAAAACGGTTATAGAGCGCTTCGCTCAGATACAGATGCACTTCCGTCACTTCAGGCATGGACCGCACGCGCTCAAGCGCCGAAAGCAGCTCGCGTTCGGTTTCTACCGCTGCCGTCAGCACGCTGCCGTCATAGTAGCGCAGGTTAGAAATCTCGACCCTGCGTTCGTCGTCGTTGTACTGCACATTGCTTTCCCGGATGCCGGCCAGATCCTGCCAGATCCAGATTCGCTGGTTATCCAGCCTGTACGTCCGGTAGATTGCCTCCCCCATCCAGATGACGAAGCGACTGGCTGAAAGCGCCGCGGCGCTGCGCATCGCGCTGACGACGCTTTCCGCGCTGTCGGCCCGGTATTCCGGCACGGGACGGTCCTGCAGGTCCGTCACCGCAAGCATGGGCTCCGGCAGAAGATCCTCGATAAAAAGATAGTGTTCCCGCATCCTGTCAAGGCCGATGTTATAATAAATCCATCCGGTTTCCCCGGCGTCGTGATCGTCCCAGGTCACGTCGACGCTGCGCCAAAGACCGTCCAGAAGGATCAGGTTCCACAGGTGCATTTCTTCCCCGTCCGTATTCTTCCGCAGGCTGTCTCCGTGGAACAGCCGCGCCGTGATGCCCTGAAGCCCGCAGAGCAGATAATAGGCGTCCGCGTAGCCGTCGCAGTTGGCCCGGCCGTTCAGGAGGGCGCCGATGCAGCAGTCGTCGTCGTCCGTGGTGTCGTCGATGGTATAGGTGACGTATTCGCACAGGCGGTCATGGATCGCAAGCGCCATTTCCGCTTTGGTTCCCGAGATTCCGGAAAGCAGATTGCGGGCCGCCGCAAGCGCCTGGCGGTAACGAAGGGGAAGCGTCTCCTCGTTTCCGTCCAAAACCGCGCGCAGGATTTCATACCCGGGATAAAAAATCGATCCCGAATCCCGCTGCCACACCAGAATGCGCTCCGCGTCGTAATACGTTAAACCGCTTTCAATGGAATACAGCGCTTCGATGGTGTTCAGACGCTCCCATTGATTCCTTGAAAAACGCTGCCAGGTGTTTTCATCCAGCGACAGGGCGATAGCGTCATAGCCATGGGCCGCGAGGCTTCTGACAGCTTCCATCGCTTCCGCTTCCGTCGAAGCCGCGGCAAAAGCGCCGTCCCAATACACACAGCCCTCGTATTCGACGCTCGCGCTGCCGGGGTTCGTATACATTTGCCCATAGTCCAGCATTCCTCCGGAGAGCTGGAGTTCAAGGCGGGTCTTTTTATCCGCGGTAATGACCTGAAAAAACACTTTGTCCAGCAGCAGGACGAAACCAGACGCCTGCTTTGCCTTCATTTCACGGATCGCCTGCCGGTATTCTTCCGCCCCGGATACAACCTTCCACGGCACGGAATACCCGACAGCATCCCGCACGGTGACCGTTCCGTCGTCGCGGTAATAGCAGCCAAAGTCAGCCGCGCCGCCGCGGGCCGCCCAATACCACAGGATGCTGTTGTTCGCGCGCACCTCGCGCACCATCGCCCTTGTAACCGTAAAGGTGAAGGCCGTTTTTCCGCTTGCCAGCGCGTCGCCAAAGGCCCTGCTGACGTCCTGCCAGGTTTGCAGGGTTTTTTCCGCACAGGCAGGACGGCACGCGCCAAGGAAAAGCACGAAGACCAGAAAAAGGGCAATTGGGGTTTCAAAGCCGTGTTTTTTCACTATGATCACCCGTCTTACGCTCTCAGACGCCTTGCAGACAGCCGCTCGCGACGCCGTCATACCCTTCCGTCATGGGATCAAAGGATTTCCGGCTCTGCACCGTGACGCCATCATCCGTAAACTGGAGCAGCATATCAAAGCCGCAGGGAGAAAAATCGATCTGGTGGCAGCGGATCCGAAGCAGGTCCTTCTGCACCCAGCCGCAGGAAACCATCGCCTTCGTACCGGGCCATCCCGGAAAGTCGCAGGTCATAACTTTGCCCCGGGAAAGGGGCAGGCTGACGCAGCCGCGGTTATTTTCATACGCAAGCGCGTCCTTTTTTAGCTGCAGGCGCTTCAGCCGCAGCGGATTGTCTTCCGGAAACACGTATTCCCCCGTGCTTTCCATGGCTGGCGCGGCGCTGTCCTTCAGCGCGCTGCATGAAAGGCTCATGACAACCGGTTCCATATCCTCTTTGTCCAGATACGGCTCGATCTCATCAAAGAACGCGTTGTAAATGCGCTGTACGCCGCAGGGATCCAGCCGCGTATCGGCAATGGTCGAAAGCACGGTCTGTTTTTCCGGACAAATGACGCAGAGCTGACCTCCAAGCCCATACATGGCAAAACCGGCCCGTGTCCGCCAGCACTGCCAGCCGTAGCCGTAGCGTTCCTCTTCATTTCCCGAGAGAACCGTTTCGATCTGCTTTTTCCCCATTTCCGCCGCGTACCACGCGGGGATCAGGCCTTCGCCCCCGTTCAGCACGCACAGGCCGACGCGGTGAAGATCGCGCAGGGACATGCACAGGCCCGTCCCGCCCTGGCAGCACCCGGACGGATCGCGAAGCCAGCAGCGCTCGTCCCGCAGTCCCAGCGGCCTGAACAGCCTTTCCTCCAGGAAATCGACCACCTGCAGGCCCGTTATCTCCGCCACCAGCGCCGCAAGCACCTGCGAGCAGG
>CAMOIA010000229.1 GCA_946615785.1 uncultured Clostridia bacterium | reverse complement strand
GGAGCACAACCGTATCCGCAAGGTCATGATCAAGCTGCCGGCTTCCGCGGCCCCGGAAGGGGGTGAGGACGCATGACCGAAGCGCTGCTTCTGCTCGGCATTCTCGCCTGCGTCCTGCTTTCCGGCTTTTTCTCGGGCAGCGAAATGGCCTTTTCCTCCGCCAACCGCCTGCGGCTTGAAAACGAGGCGGAGGGCGGCAGGCGCGGCGCGAAGGCCGCGTTATACGTCATCGATCATTTTCAGGACGCGCTTGGCGCCATCCTGATCGGCAATAACCTTGTGAACGTGGCGTCCTCCGCCATGGCGACAGCGCTTGTGATCCTGCTGACGGGGTCGGACGCGCAAACCTGGATCGCGACGCTCATCATTACGGTGCTCGTCATTATCTTTGGCGAAACGATCCCGAAGATCACCTGCAAAAAAGCGGCGAACGCGCATGCCCTGCGTTATGCGCTGCCGGTGCGCGCGCTGATGACCGCGTTAAAGCCCGTCGTGGCGCTGGTGGTGTTTTTCGTGCAGCTGCTGCTTCTGCCCTTTAAGGGCGGGGAAAGCGCGGCGGACAGCGAAGAAAAGGTGGAGGAGTTGCAGAGCATTGTAGAAACGGCGGAAAACGAGGACGTGCTTGCGGAAGGCGAGAGCGAGCTTGTACAGGCGGCGATCGATTTTCCTGCCATTTCCGCAAGCGAGGCCATGACCGCGCGCGTGGACGTGATGGCGATCGACATCGAGGACAGTCCCGAGGAAATCATGAACGCGCTTTCACGCTCCAATCACACGCGCGTGCCCGTGTACGAGGGGTCCATCGACCACGTGATCGGCATTCTGCACATGAACCGCTTCCTGAAGGCGTTCACCGAAAGCACGGATGTGGATGTGCGCAGTCTCCTGATGGAGCCGTGCTATGTATACAAAACCATGAAGCTGCCCGAGGTGCTCGCGGCGTTCCGCAAGGCACGGCAGCACCTCGCCGTGGTGGTGGACGAATACGGCGGGACGCTCGGCATTATTTCCATGGAGGATGTGCTCGAGCAGGTGGTCGGCGACATCTGGGATGAGACGGACACCGTCGAGGACGAGATCAAGGAACGCGGCAAGGACGAATACGAGATTGACGGCGACATGCCAATCGGCGATTTTCTGGAGCTCTGGGGCATTCGTGAAGAGGATTTTGATTTCGAAAGCGAGACGGTCGGCGGCTGGACGGTGGAAACCTTCGGCGCGTTCCCCGAGGTGGGCGCCAGCTTTACCTTCCGCGACCTCGAGGTGACGGTGCTCGCCATGGACGACCGGCGCGTGGAGCGGGTACTTGCGCGGCGCGTGCCCGGCAGGGGAGAAGCGAAATGACGACAGCCATTGTGATCGCGGGCGGCTTGGGCAGCCGCATGGGGCAGGACATTCCCAAGCAGTTTATTCATGTATACGGAAAGCCCGTGATCATCTATACCCTGGAGGGGTTTGAAAAGCATCCCATGATCGACGCTGTTCTCGTTGTATGCATCGACGGCTGGCAGGACGCGCTGGCTGCCTATGCGCGGCAGTACGGCATCACCAAGCTGAAATGGATTGTCCCCGGCGGAAAAACCGGGCAGGAGAGCATTCGCAACGGCGTGAACGCGCTCAAAGGGATCGCGTCGGACGAGGACATCATTGTCATTCACGACGGCATCCGCCCGCTGGTGGACGAAACCGTGCTGACGGACGTGATCGTCAAGGCGATGAAATACGGAAACGCCGTGACTGCGCTGCCGTACAACGAGCAGATCTTTATTGCGGACGACGAGATCAGCACGGTGCAGTATATCCCGCGCGAGCGCCTGCGCCGCGTGGCGACCCCGCAGGCCTACCGGTTTCACAGGCTCTGCTGGGCCTACGACCGCGCGTTTTCAGAAAGAATCGGCATCACAGGCGCGGCCTATGCGAACACCCTGATGGCGGAGCTGGGCGAAAGGCTCTACTTCGCCGCGGGGTCCGACAAAAACATCAAACTGACCACCCCGGACGATCTGATGCTGTTCAAGGCGTATCTGAACATGGAGAAGGAAAGCTGAATGCGCACGCTGTACGAAAACGCTGATTACCGGGCGGACCTTGACCGCCTTGCTTCGCTCCCGCTTCCGTGGGAGCGTTTTGCAAACAAAAATGTGCTCCTCTCAGGCGCGGGGGGCATGATCGGTTCGGTATTCGTGGACACGCTGATGGTCAAAAACCGGGAAGGGCTCGGCTGCCGTATCTTTGCCCTGACACGGGATCTGGACGCGGCGTCTGCCAGGTTTTCCCTCTGGACGGAGGATCGGCGCCTGCAGATCCTGCCGTGCGATGTGAACAGGCCGCTGGACCTGCCGCTCGGCCGGGCGGATTTCGTTTTGCACCTCGCGTCCAATACCCATCCCATGCAGTACGCTTCTTCGCCCGTCGCCACCGTCATGACGAACGTGCTGGGGCTCGACCATCTCCTCTCCTTTGCCGCGGAACATGGCGCGGAGCGGTTCGCGTTCGCCTCGTCCAACGAAATTTACGGGAACAGCCGCGAGGATGTCCCGTTTCGTGAAGATGACCTCGGGTATCTGAACTGCAATACCCTGCGTGCCGGCTACCCGGAAAGCAAGCGCTGCGGCGAAGCGCTCTGCCAGGCGTACCGCGCGGAAACGGGGCTGGACGTCGTCATCCCGCGCTTTACGCGCTCCTACGGCCCGACCATGCGCGTATCGGACACAAAGGCGCTCAGCCAGTTCATCAAAAAGGCAGCCGCGGGGGAGGACATCGTGCTCAAATCCGCAGGGGAGCAGCACTACAGCTTTACCCACGCCTCGGACGCCGCGGCGGGGCTTCTGTATGTGCTCATGCTCGGGCAGTGCGGCGAGGCGTACAACGTGGCGGACGAAGCTTCTGACGCGCGCCTCAGGGACGCCGCGGCCATCTGCGCCGCTGCGGCCGGAACCAGGGTGGTTTTCGATGTGCCTGAAGAAAGCGAATCGCGCGGTTACAGCACCGCGGTAAACGCAAGGCTTTGCGGCGACAAGCTAAAGGCCCTCGGCTGGAAAGCATGGTACACCCTGCAGACGGGCCTTGAAAGCACCATCACCGCGCTGCGGGAAAGCGGGCGGGTTTAAATCCGCTGCGTTGGGGGAACGGCTGGGGCTCCGCGC
>CAMOIA010000228.1 GCA_946615785.1 uncultured Clostridia bacterium | reverse complement strand
CGGCATGAACCCCTGCCCCTGCGGGTATTACGGAAGCCGGACGCATCCCTGCCGATGCACGTCCCGGGACATCCGCCGGTATCTTGACCGCATCTCCGGCCCGCTCCTTGACCGCATCGACCTGCAGTTGGAGGTGGACGCGGTGCCCGTGAGCGAGATCACCGAAAACGCGCCGGCGGAAGACAGCGCCAGCGTGCGCGTGCGGGTGGAAGCGGCGCGGCAGCGCCAGCTCGACAGGATGCGGGAAACGGGCGAAACCTGCAACGCGAACCTTGCCGGCGAGCACATTCAGCGCTACTGCGCCTTAAGCCCTGACGCAAAGCGCCTGCTCGAAATCGCGGTGGACAAAAAGGGCATTTCCATGCGCGGCTACAACCGCATCACCAAAGTCGCCCGCACCATCGCCGACCTTGCGGGCGAGGAAAAAATCCTGCCCCAGCACGTGGCCGAGGCCATCCAGTACCGGAGCCTTGACAGCAAGTACTGGGGGGAATAGGAAACTCATTTTGCACGACGTTCCCCGTCCGTATTGCCTCCGGCCTCATCGAGACGCCGGACGATAACAATCACAGCCAATTCTGAAAAAACGGAAGCTTGTCTTCCGCTGAGGAAACAGAAATGTCCAAAGAGGCTAACCTGCGGCTGCATCGATGCTGCTTCACCGGCCAACGTCCTGAAAAGCTGAACGAGCCTCCTGAAGAAGTCAAGCAATGGCTGGAAGAACAGATCGACCAGGCCGTTGCTGACGGCTACACCACCTTCATTTCCGGCTGCGCGATGGGCGTTGACATCTGGGCGGGTCAGATTGTCCTCCGCAAAAAGAAGGAAAATGCGGAGCTTCACCTGATCGCCGCGACTCCCTGGCCGGGATTTGCCAGCCGCTGGAGCGAAGAATGGCAGCGGCAGTACAGCGAATTGCTGAAAGACGCCGACCTGGCAGTGAATGTATGCACCCATTACCATGATGCCGTGTTCCAGCAAAGGAACGAGTGGATGGTTGACCGCAGCAACCGGGTGATTGCATTCTTTAATGGAGCCCCGGGAGGAACCAGGAACACAATCGACTATGCTCAGGCCAAAGGCATCGAGGTTGTAACCAATAATCCTGATCCAAAGGGAAAGCCAAAGAAAGAGCGCAAAGCGAAAGAAGAGCAGCCGCCGGAACTGCTGTATCCGGAAAACATCATCACCGATATAGGTATTGCCGCGGTGTTCGGCAAAAACGAGTATGTTGATCTGTCACCCGATCAGATCGCCGGGCTCGAGCATATCATGGATATGCTTCCCGGGAAAGAAAGTGCGATTCTTCGCCTGAGATATCAGGAAAGGCAAACGCTCCAGGCATGCGGGGATCGGTTCGGCTTCAGCCGGCAAAGGGCTCAGCAGGTGGTGTCGAAGGCCATAAAGAAACTGCGGAACCCGTCCCGTACTGTTTTCATCCGCGATGGCTTTGAACAGGCAGCGCTTTCAGAGATGATCAAAAGTGCAGAGAATATGAAGAACATCCTCCGCGCCCAGCGGAAACGGTATCCGCTGATGACGGAGGAGGACGTCGTCAAGCTGGTGTTCCAGGGGATGCTCGGCGTAGGGCATCTGATCTCGTCAGAGAAAGCCGCTCTCGACCGCCTACACCAGGAGATGTGTGCGCTTGAGCCTGACGAAAACGAACCCTTGACGGAGAAAGTCAGCCCGCAGTGGTTCAGGCTGAACCTTCGGGCCGCCAAAGCAAAAGGCATAAGCGAGGCGGATATCGCCTATATGCTCTGTCAGTCTGCGAAAAAAAAGCCTCTGAACTTTACCCGCCAGAACGTCTATAACTTCTGTGTGAAGCTGGACGGGTCTGACAGGATGAAAGCGGCGGCAGAAAAGGTGCTGGAAGAAGGTTATCTGCCCTCGCACTCCCAGCAGTACCGGGAAGCGTATCATCCCGCCTACAGGGTTCTGCACATTGCTTTTCGGAAACTTGAGCAGGAAACGGAATCATAGTTCTTCATTCATTCAAAGCCATGAAGGAGGTTTTTTCCATGAAGCGAAACCCACATATGCTGATTGCCCTTGTATGCGTGATGGTCTGTCTTGCGTCCTTTGCTTCCTCTGCCGTCTGTGAAGAAAGCGCAGGGGCTGACACGGAAAGCGTTTATCAGGTGGCGCTTCTGCAATCGCTTGCCCAGGGGCATTTTGACGGGATCATCACGGTTGGCGAATTGAAGGCACACGGGGATACCGGCATCGGCACCTTCGAAGGCGTCAACGGCGAAATGATTGTTCTGGACGGCGTGGTATACCAGGCGATCTACGATGGAAGCATCGCGATCCCGCCGGACACTGAAACGGTCCCGTTTTCCAACGTAACCTTCTTTGAGCCGGATATCCAGATTCCTCTGACCGGCATTCCCGACATGGCCTCGCTTCAGGAACAGCTGAACCTGGTTGTGCGCGAAAACGGCGCGAATCTCTTTTACATGGTCAAAATCACCGGAGAGTTTTCAGCGATCAAGGTGCGCAGCGAATATAAGCAGGAAAAGCCTTACCGGGAATTGGACGCCGCGCTCGCAGCCGATCAGATTGAATGCGATTACAACAGCATCCGCGGAACGATGGTCGGCCTGTACTGCCCTTCTTTTATGGGCGGACTGAACAGCATTGGCTGGCACTTCCATTTCATCACGGAGGACCTGACCCGCGGCGGTCACGTGCTGCAGGTCAGCGTCCGCAGCGCGGATGCCGCCTTTGATTCGACCCCCGGCTTTATGCTGGCGCTGCCCGAGGAGGACAGCGATTTTCAAAGCATGGATCTGAGCCGGAACATGGACGAAGCCATCCACCGCGCGGAGACGGCTACTTCAGCAGACTCTGCGTCCGACGATATGACTGACGCAGAGAAATGAAGGCCTTCAAAACCCGACTCATTTTTCTGTAAAAAACACGCCTGCCCGCCGCTTTCGATCAAAGCCTTGTGCGTCCCAAACATTTGCATGCTACGACGCCGCTTCCCTTGGAAGGAGGCGCGTCACAACACTTTCCGGAAGTGTGGTTCCATCGTCCGCGGCAAGCTGAAAAACGGCGTTTCCTTCCGTCCAGGTAAACTGCGTTTGCTCGGGAACGTCCTCCTCCCACAGGGTATGGACGTTCCGGCTGTCCGTATACAGGT
>CAMOIA010000227.1 GCA_946615785.1 uncultured Clostridia bacterium | reverse complement strand
AGTCTGAAAAACCGCCCGTTCAGGCCAATCAGGGGGAAGTTCGCGCCGCCGCCCTGCGCCCAGATGCCGCTCTGTGTGGCTGCGGCCCCGCTGATCTGTGCTGTTCCGCCGCGCACGTCCAGTGCGCGCATTGCGTCCGGGTTCAGACCGGTGGTTGTTTCTTCGGTGTCTTCCGTTACCACAGCCTGCCCGCTGCCGGCTGCCTGGCTCTTGAGCAGGACATCGGCGGGCTGCTCCCCGCGGTCGCCCCCGATGCGGGGAACGGCGACGGCAAGCACGACGGCAAGCACCAGAAAGGCCGCTGCCGGCGCCGCAAAGCGCAGGCTCCAATTTGCCTTTGGTTTTTCTTTCGCGGCGTTCAAAATGCGCCGCCGAAGGCGTTCATCCGCCTGAACGGCCTGCATTTCCGCGTCTTCCGGCAATGCCCTTAACCGCTCTTCAAGGCTCTTCATGGCCCTCACTCACCTTTCCCTTCCAGCAGTGCCTGCAGCTTTTCCCGGCCGCGGGACAGACGGCTTGAAATCGTCCCCGCGGGTTCGTTCAGGGTTTCCGCGATCTCCTGGGTCGTAAATCCCTGAAAATAATACAGCAGGATCACCTCGCGATACCGCGGCGCCAGTCGCCGGATAGCCGTGCGCAGTTCTTCCCGCTCCACAGCGTCATCCAGTACGTCCGCCGCCCGTTTCCTCTCCAGGAAGGGTGAATCGACCGTTACGCGCCGAAACCAGCTGCTGCGCCAGAAATCCCTGCAGCAGTTGAGCGCCACGGCCAGAAGCCATGCCTTTTCCTTGCCTGGGATCAGCACAGGATTGTTCCGCAGAAGCTTCAGGAAAACCTCCTGGGTCACGTCTTCCGCCCGTCCCCGATCGCCAAGGTAAAAGCAGCACACCCGGAGAACATCGCTGGCATACGCGGCGTACAGCCCGTTAAAGCGTTCCTCGTCCATCGGCTCAAACACCCTTCCGGTATCCGCAACCATGTAACGATCTTCCCCCTTCTTTTATTGCACAGTTCCATGACGTTTCTTGCACTTTTTTGTTTCAGCTTTCTAACAAATTTATAGTCTTTCTGTTTCTTTTTTCGTAACTATTCTGAAGCTTCCCGTTCTTTCCCGTTTTCACCCTCCGCGGACGAAACCGCCTTCACGCAGACGCTGCGTGAATACCCGCGCGAAAGCAGGCTTCTGAACACCTTTTCCCGCCCATAGCCCCTTCTGAAGAGGCGCAGGGCATATTTTTCCGCGGCGGCGTTTTCGGTTTCCTCCTCAAAAGCGCCGAGCGCGCTTTCGGCCGTCTCTGCGTCCACGCCGCTTTGGCGCAGGGCATAGAGCATTTTCCCGCGCCCCATCGAGGCGCTCTTCCGCCGCACCAGCCCTTCCGCGTAGCGCCGGTCGCTCACGATCCCGGCGTCGTGCATCTGCTCAAGCGCCTCCTCGCAGATTTCCTCCGGATACCCGTACCGTAGCAGTGTCCGCTTCAGCTCCGCCCGGGTGTGGTCCCGCTTTGATTCTATCAGCATGATTTCCCGCATGGCGTACGCCGCGCCTTTTTCCAGGATCCTTCTGTCCCACGCGCGATCGTCGAAAGGTCCCGGCGCGACCGGCCACTCCCGCTCCATGGCAAGGGGCAGCGTTTTCTCACCGCCGCCCGCAAACAGAAGGCGGCATACATGAAAACGCCTGACGACCTGGGTTACCTCTTCCATGGCCCTTTTTCCTCCGTAAACAGGCGGATCGCCGCAAGGTTCATATCCGTCAGCACATATCTGCGCGCAAGGGAGCAGCCGGAGGTCAGAAGCGCGAAGCCGTAGCCCGTTTCCCTTGAAAAAAACACGCCGTGCGCCGCGCCGTAGGCGAGCCCCTGGTGCCCGCACACCCCCGCGAACGGATCGGACAAGAGAAACAGGGAAAGACCTTCCGTGATCATGGGGTCGCGGCTGCCAAAGGGTACCTGGGGTGCAAACATCGCCTGAAACCTTGCGTCCGTCCGGATCGCCATGGCGATTCTTGCCGCGTCCGAGGCGCGCAGGCACAGGCTTCCGTGCGCACGCCCCCAGTGCCGCTGCGGGTCCGCTCCCGCCGCTTCCGTCTTTGCCGCCTGCATCTTCGCGCCGCTGTAGGCGATTTTCCGGCGCGGCACAATCTTCACCGCGTCGGCAAGGACGTCCTTTTCAAGCCGGTTTGGGAAAAAGGTGCCGGGAAGATGAAACGTATCATGGTACAGTTCGTCCAGATCCTTCCCCGTCACCGTTTCAAGCAGCGCTCCCACAAGCGCCGCCCCTTCGTTGGAATAGCAGAACCTCTCTCCGGGCCTATCGCCGGTATAGGCAACGCGCTTCGCCGCATCCGAAAGCGTCATGCCCTCCGCCGCCCTTTCCAGAAGAGACGTATCGCGGATGGACGACGTGTGGCTGAGCAGCATTCTCAGCGTGATCCTGTCGTTTGGATATTTCGGGGCGCCGATGCCAAGCAGCCCGCCCGCGTCCATATCCAGGTCCAGCTTCCCCTGCGCGGCCAGCGCGGCGGCGATTGCGCCCGTGACCATTTTCGAAACCGACGCCGTGCGGAAGTTCGTTCCGGGCAGCACAGGATCGGCACCTCTCGCAAAGCCGACCTGCATTTCGCCAGCAACCCCGTCCCGGTCAAAGACACAGAGCGAAGCGCCCACAACGCGTGCGCGCCGCAGCATGGCAAGGCTTTCCCTGCGCAGCCTTTCATCCTTTGCAAACACGCCGCTGACGGTATTTTCCTTTGCCCGCGGGCCGAGCGCTGCCGCCAGGGCGCGGTAAGCCGAAAGGTATTTCATGCCCGCCTCCTGTCCCTGAGGTACCGGTACGCAAGCAGCGCAAGGCTGAACAGCACCAGAGCGGCGCTGAGCGCCTGGCTGACGCGGATACTGCCCCAGTACAGGCTGTCCGACCGCATTCCTTCAATAAAAACGCGCCCGATGCCGTAAAAGCACAGGTACAAAAGCACCACGTCGCCGTCGTGCCGGGTTTTTTTGCGGATGCAATGCAGAAACAGAAAGCCCAGGAAATCCCATACCGATTCATAAAAGAACGTCGCCTGATACCACTGCCCGCCGACCAGGACGCCGTAGGGAAAAAAGCGCAGCCTTTCGTCGGTGATGAGCGCACCGTAGGCTTCCTGGTTGAAAAAATTGCCCAACCTGCCGATGGCCTG
>CAMOIA010000226.1 GCA_946615785.1 uncultured Clostridia bacterium | reverse complement strand
CGCTGGTCAGCCAACGCGAGGTGCCAAACGACGCGTCTACCTTCTCCCGCGCTCTGCGCGCCGCGCTCAGGCAGGCGCCGGATGTGGTGATGCTGGGCGAAATGCGCGATCTGGATACCATCCGCACAGCCATTACCGCCGCGGAGACGGGACATTTGCTCCTCTCCTCCCTCCATACGATCAACGCCGCCAAAACGGTCGATCGCATGATCGATATTTTCCCGGCGGAGCAGCAGGCACAGATCCGCATGCAGCTTTCCATGGTGCTAAAGGCCGTCGTGTCGCAGCGCCTTGTGCCGACGGTGGACGGGAAGCGCGTCGCGGTGTTTGAGGTGATGACGGTAAACGCCGCGATCCAGAACATGATCCGCGACGGACGCACACACCAGATTGACAATGTGATCCTTGGCGGCACCGACAAGGGAATGCTTTCGCTTGACGGCGAGCTGCAGAGGCTTTTCCGCGAGCGCAGGATCAGCCGGGAGACCGCGCTGCTGTACGCAGCCAATCCGGAAACGCTGTCCAAACGCATCTGACACTGAAAGGTCGAAAGCGGGATCAAGCATTGCCTGAGGAAGGGAAAAAACGGGATGGACGCAGTCCTTTATGCTGAAATTGATCTGATCTGCATCGTGTTCGCGGCGATTCTGGCCTTCTGGACACAGGAAAGCGATACCAATTCCACCTTAGAACTGTGGCTGAAACGCATGCTGCGCAGCTTTCTTTTGTGCTTTGCCGCCAGTTTCCTCTTTTCGCTCTTCAACCGCATTCTTGTGATCGAGGCGGTTGTGATTCCGCTTTCCTATGCGCTGAAAACACTGCACTTCATCGCGCTGATCCTGGGCGTGTTCTGCTGGTGCGGATATGCTGAGGCCTGCATCAACAGCCGCGTGTTTGAAAAACGCGGAAACATTCAGCTTTTGTGCGTGCCGCTGGGGATTGCCCTGGCCATGCCGGTTGTGAACCTGTTCACCCGCTGGATGTTTGATTTCGGGGAAAACCACGTCTGTCACAGGCATTTTCTGTATCAGATACTGCTTGCGTTTCTGCTGATTCTGTCTGTGATCTGCAGCGTTCGCCTGCTCAGGAACGCGAAAAGGGAGCCCGTGCCCGCACAGCGCAATCATCTTTTCCTGACGGCGGCTTTTCCGCTTTGCCTTCTCGCAGCGCTCGTTCTTTCCTTCACGGGGGAAACCGTCCCGGTCGTTTCGGTCTGCCTGATCATCGAGCTTTTGTGCATCTGCCTCGGTACCGCACGCCAGCAGATTTCTGTGGACCAGCTTACCCAGGTCAACAACCGCCAGAACCTGATCGGGTTTATGGAGTACAAGCTTAAGAATCACGACCAAGATTTATACCTTCTGATGATCGATGTGGACGATTTCAAATCCATCAACGACACCTTCGGGCATCTGGCCGGCGATAAGGCGCTGACGACGATTGCCGGTATTTTAAAGCGCACCTGCGGTCCGCTGCCGCTGCGGCCGTATATCGCACGCTACGGCGGGGATGAGTTCATCATCGTCATGGAGGCATCGCAGAGCGACGTCGACAGGCTGTGCGCGAGCGTGACCGCCGAATGCGAAGCGTTCAGCGCGGGTTCGGATACCTTTCAGCTCAGCACCAGCATCGGCCTTGCAAAATGGCGCGAAGGAATGGACCACAAAGCGCTGATCGCCGAAGCGGATGCGGAGCTTTACAGGCAAAAGCATGTTCGAAAGGAACACCGCTTCGGCCCGTGAACGCCTGTAACCGGTGTCCCGGAGGTGTGAATAGCTGGAAAGTTCATTTCTTTTCCGCTGTTTGTCCGCAGGCTTAAAAAGAAACCAAAAGAAACGATCCCTGCCCGTGATTGACAGCAGGGATCGTTTTTGATTTCGGGGGATATGGGGTTTATTCCGCTTTGCGGCCGATGGTGGCTTTGATCCTGCGGACGCCTGCGGAGGAAGATTCTTCCTTCTGAATCTTGAAGGATACAAGGTCGCCCGTGTTGCCGGCATGCGGGCCGCCGCAGATTTCCTTCGAGAAGGTTCCCATGGTGTACACCTTGACGCGCTCGCCGTATTTGTTTTCGAACAGGCCGATCGCGCCGGAGGCCTTCGCTTCGTCGAGCGACATTTCTTCAAGCACCACAGGCACCTTTGCCGCGATCGCTTCGTTGACGAGCTTTTCGACCTCGTCCAGTTCTTCCTTCGTCATCTTGCGGCCGAAGGTGAAGTCAAAGCGGAGGCGTTCGGCGGTGATGTTGGAGCCGTTCTGGTGCACTTCGTCGCCCAGCACCTTGCGCAGCGCCGCGTGGAGAAGGTGGGTCGCCGTGTGCAGGCAGGCCGTCTGCTCGCTTGCGTCCGCAAGGCCGCCCTTGAAGCGCTGCTCGGCGCCGGCATGGCTCTTTTCCTGGTGCTTTTTGAAGCGATCGGCAAAGTCGTTTTCGTCAACCTTCAGGCCGTTTTCCTTGCAAAGCTCGACGGTCATTTCAATGGGGAAGCCGTAGGTGTCGTACAGCTTGAAAGCGTTGCGGCCGTCCAGGGTGTCAAGTGAAGCGATGCAGTTGTCGACGGCCTCCAGGGCGCTTCCCTTTGCGGAAGGATCCTGCACAAAGCCGTTCAGCGCTTCGATCACGGGCTGCAGGTCCGGCGTGGGCCGCAGCACTTTCAGCGCGGCATTGGCGCTTTCCACGGCAGCTTCATCGTTTGCCAGGCCGGCTTTCAGGGTATCGAGCTGCTGCCTTGTGCGCTGCATGTTCTGAAGGATCTTGTCAAATTCCTTCATGCCCTGCTTGAGTGTTTTCTGGAAGCGCTTTTCTTCCAGCAGGAGCTGTTCAAGCACAAAATCCCTGTGCGCGAGCAGTTCCGGATAAACGTCCTTGTACTGGTCGATGATGACGCTTGCGATTTCCACGGTGAAGCCTTCGGCAAGGCCGAGCTGCATGCCAAAGCGCACGGCGCGGCGGATCAGGCGGCGCAGAATATAGCCCTGATCCACGTTGCTGGGCGTCACGGCGTGCTGATCGCCAAGAATAAACGTGGAGGTGCGCAGGTGGTCGGCGATGACGCGGAACGCCTTTGTCACCGCTTCATCGCTTCCGTAGGTTTTTCCGGAAAGCTCGGCGATCCTGGCCAGGATGCCTTCGAACAGGTCGGTTTCATATACGCTGTTTTTGCCCGTCAGCACGCAGATGGTGCGCTC
>CAMOIA010000225.1 GCA_946615785.1 uncultured Clostridia bacterium | reverse complement strand
TCCTTCAGCGCTTCGTTCAGCGTGCGCCAGGACAGCATGGCGCATTTCACGCGGGAGGGCATGTGGCTGATGTCGCGAAGGCATGCGGCTTCCTCCAGCATTTCCTCGTCGCCTTCTTCGGCGCGGCCAAGGATCATGTTATGAAAAGTTTCCGAAAGCGCGAGCGCTTCCTCCCGGGTTTTCCCGATCACAAGGTCCAGCATCATGTCCGCGCTCGCACGCGAAATGGCGCAGCCGTCACCCGTAAACGCGCCGTCCGTGATCACGCCGTTTTCCATTTTGAGGCGCAGGGTGAGATCGTCCCCGCAGGACGGGTTGACGCCGCGGCGGACGAGGTTTGAAAGTGGCAGATCGCCCCGGTGATTCGGACGCAGGTGGTGCTCCGTCAGGATTTCGTTATAAAAGCTGTTCACAGGCCCATCTCCTTCCGCACGCCGGACAGCGCATCCAGAAAAGCGTCGATTTCTGTCTCAGTGTTATAAAACATCAGTGACGCGCGGTTGCTGCCCGGAAGGCGAAGGCGCCGGTGCAGCACCTGCGCGCAGTGGTGCCCTGCGCGGATGCAGATGCCGTGGGCGTCCATGATCTGCGCCACGTCGTGCGGGTGCACGTCGTCCACAGTAAAGGCGGCAATCGCCTCGCGGCATTCCCCCCTCCCGCCGAGCAGTCGCACATGCGGGATCGAAGCCACGCCGTCCGCAAGGCGTCGGGTCAGTGCCCGCTCCCGCGACGTGATCCACGTCCGGTCAAGCAATGCCAGCTGATCAAAAGCCGCGGCCAGGGTCAGCGCACCGCTCACGTTCACTGTGCCCGCCTCCATCCGCCTTGGAAGCGGCGCGTACTGGACGTCCCATTCCTCCACATAATCCACCATTTCCCCGCCGTAGAGAAGCGGCGGCAGCGTTTCCAGATGCTCAAGACGGCCGTACAGGACGCCGATCCCCATGGCGGAGCCGAGCTTGTGCCCTGAAAAGCACAGAAAATCAACTCCCAGCGCCTGCACGTCAAGGACCCTGTGCGGCACGGACTGCGCCGCGTCCGCAACGACAAGGGTGCCGTTTTGATGGGCGGCAGCGCAAAGCGCTGCAAGGTCGTTCACCTGCCCCAGCACATTGCTCACGTGCGTCACGCAGAGGATGCGCGTATTGTCCCTGAGCGTTTTTAAAAGCGTGCCGGGGTCGTAGCGCCCGTCGTCCCCCACGGGCAGATAGCGAACGGAGGCGTTTTTCGCCTTCGCAAGCTCTCGCCAGGGCAGCATATTGCTGTGGTGCTCCGCTTCGCCGATCAGGATCTCGTCGCCCTCGCGCAATTGGTCCCTCAGGCTGTGCGCCAGCAGGTTGAAGCCTTCAGTCGCGCCGCGGGTGAAGACAATCTCCTCGGCAAAGCGGGCGTTGACCGCCCGGCGCACCGTTTCACGCGCGCCTTCATAAGCGTCCGTCGCCTCCACGCTCTCCCGGTAGAGGCCGCGGTAAGGGCTCGCGCGGTTCAGGTCGAATTCCAGGCCTTTTCGGAGCACCGCTTCGCTGCAGAGCGCCGTGGCCGCGCTGTCCAGATAGATCCTGCCCGGGCGGTTCGCAAAAAAACCGTACCCCGCGCGGATTTCATCCAATTTTCCCATCGGTTTCCTCCCTTGCTTCCCACAGGCCTGCCGCTTCCGCCGGCAGCGCTTCCAGCGCGCGTGAAAGCTGCGCGCCGGTCATCATGCGCTCGATTGCCGCGCGGTCAAGCCCGCGGCTGGAAAGATAAAAGAGCATATCCTCATGAAGCCGCCCCGCGGAAGCGCCGTGCGTGCCGGAAACGTTTTCCTCCCCGCAGAGGATCACCGGAAGCGTCCGGTTGACGCCGTGTTCGTCCAGCAAAAGCACGTCCTCCCGTTCGCTGCCTTCGGCCCCTGCGCACCCGCGCACGAAATCCAGCGTGCCGCGGAAGCGTTTCTGCCCGCCGCCGGAGATCCCGCCGCTGACGTTCAGATCGCTCACGGTTTCCCTGCCCTCATGCCGGATGATATAGTTCATGTCCAGGTCGCTTCCGGCGCCGGCATGGTAGCCGACGTGCCCTTCAAACCGGCTTCTGCGGCCGGAAAGGACGCAATAGCCGCCAAAGAGCGCCTTGCCGCCCTCCGGCGCGTATTGAAACAGCCTGAACGCGGCGTTTTCCCCGGCCCACGCGCCAAGCGACAGCGTGGTTTTCGCATGGCCCGGAACGCGCTCCAGAATGGCCAGCTCCGCCCCGTCCGCAACACGCGCGCGAACGATCAGCACCGTTTCCTTATGCTCCGGGAGGCGGCATTCCAGTACGGCACGTCCCGAATGCACAAAGCAGGTGATCACGGCGAAAAGCCGCTCGCCGCGCCCGTCCAGGGCAAGGCTCGAAAGGCCTTCGCCGAGGCGGTAGCTGACCCCGCCGGGAAGGCGTATATCCTCTCCCGCGCTCAAGGGAATATCCTCCATGGGGTCAAAGGGCATTTCCGCAAGATTCCCCGCGGCAAGAACGCAGGCCCTTTCGCCCCCGTCCACCCTCCAGTCCCTGCGTCCGTTCATGGAAAGCGCACTCCAGGTGGGCGACGGCAGCGGGTTGATTCCAAAGGGATCCTTCATATCAGCCGACGCCTCCTTTCATTTCCAGATGGATCAGGCTGTTCATCTCCGCCGCGTATTCAAGCGGCAGTTCCTTGCTGACCGAATCCACAAAGCCGGATACGATCATCGTGCGCGCTTCCTCCTCCGCAACGCCGCGGCTCATCAGGTAAAACACGGCTTCGTCGCTGATGCGCCCGACCCGCGCCTCGTGCCCCACCTCCACGTCCGAAAGCCTCAGGTCCATCGCCGGAATGGTGTCCGACCGGCTTTCATCGTCCAGCATCAGTCCGTCGCAGGAAACGTAGCAGCGGCTGTTCTTCGCGCCTTCCGTCATCACGACCGAGGACCTGTATACCGATTTCCCGCCGGATTTGGAAACGGATTTGGCCGAGACAAACGCGCTGGTGTCCTCGGCCTGATGCACAACCTTCATGCCCGTGTCCAGTTCCTGTCCGGAAGATGCGAAGGTGATGCCGTTATAGGTCATGTGCGCACCCTTACCCTTCAGAATGGTCATGGGATACAGGCAGCTCACGTGCGATCCGAACGATCCGGACACCCACTCCATCATGCCGCCCGCCTCCACCACGGCCCTTTTGGTGTTGAGGTTGTACATGTTGCGCGACCAG
>CAMOIA010000224.1 GCA_946615785.1 uncultured Clostridia bacterium | reverse complement strand
CGGAAATGCAGGAGGAGGATCCGTACACCGCTTCCGCTTCCGGCGACCAGACGGTGCGGCTGGTTTTCGAAGGCGCGGAAACCACAAACCGGCCCCTTATCGCCTCGATGGCGATGGAGTGCGGCATTCCCGCGAGCATCCTGAACGCCTCCACGCGCCAGGTCGCGGGCCGCACCTACGGCTATATGCTCCTGAAAATCCCCGGCGGGCCGGATCAGCTCGCGACGGCGGTGAAGTATCTTTCCGCTGCGCCAGACGTATCCGTGCAGGTGCAGGCGGAATATGAAGCGGGGGAGGATGCGAAATGAACCAGTTTATCAAAGCGTTCGAGCCGGACAAATTGGAGGAGGCCTGGCGCGTTTTCCAGACGGAATTCCCGATCGGGCTGTGGGAAACGCTCTATGTGACCCTGCTTTCCACCCTGTTTGCCATCGTGATCGGACTGCCGCTTGGCATTCTGCTGGTCACGGGGGATGAAAACGGCATCCGCCCGATGCCAAAGGCGCTCATGCGCGCGCTGAACGTGATCATCAATTTCCTCCGGTCCGTGCCGTTTCTGATCCTGATCGTCATGGTGATCCCGCTCACGCGCGTGATCATCGGCACGTCCATCGGGTCCGTCGCCTCCATCGTTCCGCTTGTGGTCGCGGCGTTTCCGTTCGTCGCGCGCCTTGTGGAATCCTCCATGCGCGAGCTGGACCCGAACATCATCGAAATGGCGCAGAGCATGGGCAGCAGCACCTGGCAGATCATCCTGCATGTCATGCTGCCTGAGAGCGTGCCTTCCCTTGTGAACAATTTTACCCTCGCCATCACCACCATTCTCGGCTACACCGCCATGAGCGGCGCGATGGGCGGCGGCGGCCTTGGCAAGATCGCCATCAATTACGGCTATAACCGGTATAAATACGCGGTATTGTATCTGGCGGTCATCGTGCTGGTCATCCTGGTGCAGGTTTTCCAGAGCGTCGGCACGAAGCTCGCGGTCAAACTGGACAAACGGCTTAAATGAGCGGCGCAGGAGCGCTGAAAGGAGATTTGAACATGGATTGGAACGTCGGCTTTTCCTTCGACGGCTTCACCGTTACACGCGTGAGAAAGAGCGATGAACTGAAGGGCACGCTGTATGAGCTTGAGCATAATCGGACCGGCGCGCAGATCGCCTGGCTGGACAACGGCGAAAAGAACAAGCTCTTTTCCGCCACCTTCAAGACCCTGCCGGAGGATTCCACGGGCGTGTTCCACATTCTGGAGCACACGGTGCTCTGTGGCAGCGAAAAATTCCCGGTGCACGAGCCCTTTGTGGAACTTCTCAAAAGCTCCATGAACACCTTCCTCAACGCGATGACCTTCCCGGACAAGACCATGTATCCCGTTTCCTCCCGGAACGATCAGGATTTTCTGAACCTGACGGAGGTCTATCTGGACGCGGTGTTCAAGCCGAACCTGCTCAAAAACCCCAACATCTTCCGCCAGGAAGGCTGGCATATCGAGGAAAACGACGGCGAAAAGAGCTATAAGGGCGTGGTGCTGAACGAAATGAAGGGCGCCATGAGCGACGCGGACGAGGTGGCGGAGGACGCCATGCAGCGCCTGCTCTTTGACGGCACCTGCTACGGGTTCAATTCCGGCGGCGACCCGGAGGTGATTCCGAACCTCACCTACGAACAGTACGTCTCCATGTATCACCGCTATTACCACCCCTCCAACGTCCGGATCTATCTGGACGGGGCCATCCCGGTCGAGCGCACCTTCGCGCTGATCGCAGGCTATCTTTCCGCCTTCGACAAAGGCCCGGCCATCCCCGAAATCACGCCCGCCAAAGCGGTAGCGCGCGACGCCGCCATTGCCTATGCAGCGGGCGAGGAAGACGACGCCAAGCCCCAGTTTGCCATGGCAGGCCTCATCGGCACCTGGCAGGAGCGGACGCGCGCGGCGGCGATGGAAATCCTGGCGGATTACCTTGCGGACAATAACGAATCGCCCTTAAAGTGCGCCATTCTGGCTGCCGGCCTTGGGGAAGACCTGATTTTCGCGGTGCACGACAATGTGCTTGAACCCTGGTACATGGTGAAGGTGACGGGCGCGGACGAAACGAAAACCGGCGAGATCCGCACGCTGATTGAGGAAACGCTCCGGAAGGAAGCGCAGGGGCTCGACCGCCGTCAGATCGCAGCCCTGATCAACCGCAGGGCATACCATATGAAGGCCCCCAAGGAGCCGGCGGCGCTGATCCGCGCCATCGAATGCACGTCCTCCTGGCTTTACGGCGGCGATGTGATGCAGTATCTGACCAGCGACGACGTGATCGCGGAGCTTCGCGGAATGCTGGAAAACGGCGGTTTTGAGCAGCTGCTCAAAGAAGTGATGCTGGAGGGTGCGGTTTCAACCCTCACCATCACGCCGTCTGTGACCCTGGCGCAGGAAAAGCGCGAGCAGGAGCAGGCGCGCCTGAACGCCATCTGGGAAGGTCTTGACGAAAACGGTCGGCAGCGCATCCTGGACGAACAGGCGCAGCTGCTTGCATGGCAGCAGACGCCGGACACCCCCGAAGCGGTGGCCACGATTCCGGTGCTGACGGTGGACGAGGTGGAAAAGGAACCCACCCTGGTGAAGACCGTGGAATCGGCCTGCGACGGCGTCCCCGTCCTCACCCATCCGCTTTCCACGGGGGGCATTGTGCATACCTCGCTGTATTTTGACCTGAAGGGCTTTACCCTGCAGGATCTGACCCGGCTTGCGGCCCTTTGCGGATTGTACGGGGAACTGCCTGCGGGCGACATGAGCGTGACGGATCTCCAGCGCGAAATCTATGCCCAGACCGGCGCCTTCTCCGTCTCGGTGCAGCCCTTCTCGGTGCAGGGAAAAGCGCAGTGCCGTCCTGTTTTGCACGTGCGTGTAAGCGCCCTGAAGGAAAACCGGGAAGAGGCGCTGAAGCTGGTGCTGAAAATCCTGAAGCCGGAACTGGAAGTGGTGCTGGCAGATTCTCTTCAGAAGCGGATCGGCTTTCTGCAGGCCGTTATCGACGCGCTGCAGCTGACGGGAATTCGTGCTGTTCACGGGCGGGCGGAGGATCTGGCAAGACAGAAAGCATTCCGCGATGCTTTTGATCTGTCTGCTGCGCGGGCGGTTGCGCCTCTGAGCGTACTGGCGGAATGGTGTCTGCCTTTTGTGAAGCCGGGCGGAATGTTCCTGGCATATAAGACGGAAAGCGCTCCTGATGAAATTG
>CAMOIA010000223.1 GCA_946615785.1 uncultured Clostridia bacterium | reverse complement strand
CCGTGTTCGTCCTGCTCGGCACGGCTTCCACCCTGTTTTCGCTCCCTTTCCGCTGGCACGACACCATGGTCATCGAGCAGAAATACGGCTTTAACCACACAGACCGCAAAACGTTCTGGCTGGACCAGCTGAAAGAGTATCTGATCTCGCTCGTTCTCATGGTCATCATCGGCGCGCTGCTCATGTGGCTCCACCAGCTCCTCGGCGATTTCCTGATCCTCGCCTTTGCCATCGTCATGACGCTCCTGCTGCTTGGCATCACGTTCCTCTACCCCTTCTTCAGCCGCATCTTCAACCGTTTCACGCCCCTTGAAGACGGAGAGCTGAAGACGAGGCTCACCGAAATGCTTGAAAAGCACGGTTACACGGTGCGTGCCATCCAGGTCATGGACGCCTCGAAGCGCTCCAGCAAATCCAACGCCTATTTCACGGGATTCGGCAAAATGAAAACGATCGTGCTCTACGACACCCTGGTCGCCTCCATGACGCCGGACGAAATCTGCGCCGTATTCGCGCATGAAATGGGGCACGGTCTGCACAGGGACACGCTGAAAAATCAGCTTCTCTCCTTCCTGCAGATGGTTCTGCTCGGCATTCTCGCCTTTGTTTTCCTGCGCACGCCGTCCGCCTGCCAGGCGTTCGGCTTTGACGGGATCAATTACGGCTTTGTTGTCGCCGTACTCGTGATGAACGTCTATGCGCTCATCGCACCGCTTTTCGGCCTTCTGGCCAGCGCGGTTTCCCGCAGGGCTGAATACCGCGCAGACGCGCAGGCCGTCACGGAGGGGTATTCCGACGAGCTTGTCTCCGCCCTGAAAAAGCTCAGCCGGGAAAACTTCGCCGACCTCTCCCCCGATCCTCTGCTGGTCGCGCTGGAGTATTCTCACCCGACCCTGAGCCAGCGGATCGACGCCATTGAAAAGCAAAAGCGCGGTGATCATGCATGAACGCCGAAATCGACCTTCGCGCCGTCACGCTTTTCACGCCGCGCCTGACCCTTCGGCCCTTTCAGCTTTCCGATCTTGAGGATCTGTATGCCTACGCCTCCCTGGAAGGCGCGCTGGACATGATCGGGCGTCCGCCGCACAAAGACAGGACTGAATCCCTTGCCGTGCTTCAGCGATACGTCGACGGGCGCAAAAACTTTGCCATGGTGTATGAGGGAAGCGTCATCGGCTCCTTCGGCATTGAAAAATACGACGAGACCCTTTTCCCGGAGCTGGACAAAATGCGCTGCAGGGAGCTGAGCTTTATCCTTTCAAAAGCCTATTGGGGCAGGGGGCTTGTGCCCGAAGCGGCCCGGGAAGTGATCCGCTGGCTGTTTGAAGAACAGCAGCTGGACGCGATTCTCTGCGGGCATTTCGTGAAAAACACCCGCTCTGCGCGCGTACAGCAGAAATGCGGCTTCACCCATTACGCCTATCGGAAGTACAAAACCCGCTTTGGCACCGTGGAGGACGACGACGTGAGCATCCTCACCAAAGCCGCCTGGGAAAGGCTGCAATTCTCAGAAAGGCTGCAAAGCGAAAAAAACGCTTGACAGTCAAACGGGAAAGGTGTATTATATTTCTGTTCGGCAAAGGGGAATGGTGTAATGGTAACACGTGGGTCTCCAAAACCTTTGTTGAGGGTTCGAATCCTTCTTCCCCTGCCAACGACAAGGGGCTGTCTCACTAAGGGAAAGTGAGGCAGCCCCTCTTTGGTTATAAACATGTGTGAACATTGATCCTTCGTTACGATTTGCACCTGATTTGAAGACCCGTACAGACAAAAAAGACAGTCTCAGGCTGTCTTTTTTGTCTGTGATCCATCACATATTCATTTCGATTTCTGTGGCTTCTTCCGCGCATGCCCTGCAAACCGCGGGAAAAAGGACAGAGACAGAAGGAACGACAGCGCCCAGTAAACGCCCGGCCGCAGCCAATCCGAAAATGCCGCGCTCTTTGCATGCAAGGCAGCAAAAAGGCTCTTTTCAGCGCCGTACGGCAGCCAGCGCCAGACCCCGGCGGCAGCGCTGGAAAACAGTCCCTCATACACGACCGCGCCGGACAGGGCAAGGGACAGCACCAGGATGATCAGGCTGTACGTCCGCCTCAGCACAGCCGGCACAAGGAAAATGGAGCCCGCACAGGCCATGCAGGCACGGGCAAACGCCATAAGCAGGATCGCCGCGGCAAGGCCGGGCGCCGGAAACGCCACCGGCATGCCCAGAAACAGCGCGAACAGAAACAAAAGCACCGCCTGGCAGACGAAAAGCGCAAAGCCGGATGCGATCACCGAAAGATAAGGGATCACGCCTGAAACCGGCAGGGCCGCGACCGCCCGCAGACCACCATTTTGCACGTCTTCCTGAAGCCCCGGGATGAGCAGGACCTCCGCGAGGCAGAAAGATGGAATCATTACGGAGAAAAGCACGTTTTCGCTTTGCAGGTACGAAGCCTGCGACGCGTTCCCGATCGCATACAGCACCGCAAAGGCGACGCACGGCGCAAAAAGCGCCGTCAGTCCCCGCCATGGCGGCGCGAACCATCCCTTGATTCCAGCCTTCACAAGCAGCAAAAATTTCATAGGCGTCCTTTTTTTCGCATCTGATCGCAGGCAGCGCCAAAATCGGCGCAGGCACAGCGTCCCACCGCTTCCGCGCAGGTGCCGTCAAACAGCACAGTTCCCGAAGACATCAGCACGTTTCGCCGGTTCAGGCGTTCCGCGTCTTTTGGATCCTGAAACAGCCACAGCACGGTCGCGTCCGGCGAAAGCTGCCTGACGATGTCTTCAACGCCCGCCGCTTCCGCGCCAAGTCCCTGATACGCCTCCTCCAGCGCCACGATCCCCGCATCCGGCACCATCGCCTGCGCAAGCGCCACGCGGCGCTGCCAGTCTTCCGGCAAAAGCGCAGGCAAAATGGCGGCCGCTTTTTCAAGCCCAAAGGCACAGAGCGCCTGTTCTGCCCGATACTCCGCCTTTTTCCGGTTCATCCCATAGGCAAAGGCCGTCAGCATAAGCACGTCCCATACGTGCAGTCTCGGCGGGAAAACCGCCTGCGCAAAGGCGCGCGACAGATTCCGCCGCAGCGCCCTTCCTTTGATCGCCGTGCCCCGGCGTTCGATACGGATATTCCCTGAAATCGGCCTCTCCGTGCCGCTAAGAACCCTGACAAGCGAAAGGGGGCCTTCGTCTTTAGGTCCGATGAGGGCTGCGGACTCGCCGTCTGAAAAACGGAGACTGACGCTGCCGAGCTCCCCCGTCGCCAGTCCAAAGCATTCAACCATCCGTTTCACCC
>CAMOIA010000222.1 GCA_946615785.1 uncultured Clostridia bacterium | reverse complement strand
GGAAACGCCGGATCCCTTGGAAAAGGGTCTGCTTCTGACCTGCGAGAGCGACGCTTCCGCGCCGGCCGTCCCCGGCACCAAGGTCGGCGGCAAATTCTCGCTGACCAATGCAGGTTCCGTGCCGATCGAGATCGGCGGCGCAATGCTTTTGCTCTATCCGGGCGCGGACGACGAGAACGCGCTGGATGATCTGAGCGGATGGTCCGCATACGCCGGAACGGTGCTCAATCCCGGCGATCCGCCGATCGAGGTATGGCAGTATACGAACGTTGTAAATGACGACCTGATCGCCGGCAAGGTGGTCCGCGATGTGAAAGTCGGCGGTTACGACCCGGATCACAACATGGTTTTTTCGAACGCAGCGTCCATCGAGGTGCCGCTTGATCCTGTGCCACAGGAGCCGGAAGGCACAAAGACCTATGTCCGGATCGACAAAAACCGCGTTGGCAAACCGGAAAACGCGCAGGGTTATGTGGCGGATGAAGTGATCCATTATGAAATCAAAATCATGAACGTGAGCGGCGCGCCCTTATATGACCTTGCGGTTACGGATATCCTGGACAAGACCGGCCCCTTCATTGCGGAAAAGCCCGTGCTTGACCCGAGCGATCCGTGGGTGATTCCCTTTGATTACACCGTCACGGCCTGGGACGCCGAACATTTTGAAACCCTGTACAACCAGGCGAGCGTCAGGTATTCACCAGAGGCATCCGGTGCTCCCGAGTGGAAGGCTTCCAACCTGGAGCCGGCTCCCCTGTACGCTCCTCCCAAACCGGAAACGCAGGAGCAGCCTGAACCGGACACGCCTGAGACGGAGCCCGGAACGACGGAATGCCTGCGCGACCTGACGGGCGCGGGCGGCAATTTCGCGGCGTATACCCTGACCCTTTGCCATGAGCACGCGGCCCTTGAAAACGAGGTGCGCGCGTCGATTGCTGCGGCGGCCACGGACGAAGCGCGCCTGGCATCGTGTCTTGAAGGCGTTGCGTGCTGGAGGACGGAACTGGAAAACCTGTACCGGCAAGCGGCTTCCCGTACGGATATGTCTGCATGGACTGTGCTGTCGGACAATTACGAAGCCTTTAACAGCTTCCTCGGCGCATATGAGGATCTGCTGAAAAAGACGATCGGGCTTGACGATGCCACCGCCGCTCTGCGCGTTCTGGATCAGCTGCGCATCCGCTGTGTGGACCTGTGCTATGCGCTTCATCACGCGCCGGACAAAGCAAGACCGGACAGCCTGGTCACAGGAACGTACGAAAAGGGCATCGTTTCGTTTAACGGTTCAGAAAACACGTTTGCGCTTCTGGAAACGAATGGCGGATTCCTGGCTGAAACACGCCTTGCGGGAGAAACGGCGCTGATTGAAAGGGGCGTGCACGGCGAGCTTTCGCGGGGCAAGGATCCGCTGCCCGTGTTCCTGAATGCGCGCATGCTCTATCAGGCCGGGATCAGCCTGAGATCTGCGGAACTGGCCCTTGGCAAAACAGGGGACGAAAGGCATGCGGCGCTTCTCTGGCAGACCTTCGCGCTTTCCTTCCTTGAAAGCGAGGATCAGCTTTATGCGGCCCTGTATCCGGACTCCCCTGAGGTTGCGGCTGAAATCGTGTGCCGCAGTGCGAGGGACATCCTTGCGGCTGCGGGGAATGAATGACCTCATAAACAGCATAGGGGCTATGAGAAATCTGTAATCCGGGACAGGCAAAGCCTGCCGGGGTCTGAACGGTGCTTATGGGGCTGCCGCGGTGCTTTCCGCGGCAGCCCGCTTTGCGGAAAGAAAATGGCAAAACCTGTCAGGCGGCGAAACAGGACTTGACGGCACGAAACGGACGATGCATTATGATGCTGCGACATGGAGGTGGATATGCGGTATTTTACGGTAATCGCCTATGACGGCACGCGCTACCGCGGCTGGCAGCGCCAGGGAAACACGCAGGATACGATCAGCGCGCGCATCGAGGCGGTGCTTTCAAGGCTTGACGGCAGCGCGGTCGAAATTGAAGGGGCTGGACGGACGGATGCCGGCGTACACGCCATGGGGCAGGGCTGCACCTTCACCCTGCAGGGCAGCCATGCGCCGCAGGATGTGCAGGATTACCTGAACACGTACCTTCCGGAGGACATCGCTGTGCTTTCCTGCGAAACGGCACAGGCGCGCTTTCACGCGCGGCTTTCGAGCGTGGGGAAGGTATACCGGTATGAAATCCGCCTTTCCAAGACGCCCGATGTGTTCCGGCACAAATACCAGTGGCACCTTGGGAAGCCCCTGGACATAGAATGCATGGAAAGGGCGGCAAAGGCGCTGTGCGGCACGCACGATTACAGGGCCTTCTGCACTGCCGCGCCGAAGAAGCGCTCGACGGTGCGGACCGTGCAGAGCATATCGTTTTCGGAAGATCAGGGAACGCTTTCGATCACCTTTGCCGGGGACGGCTTTTTGTACAACATGATCCGCATCATGGTGGGAACGCTGGTTTCAATCGGCATGCACGCGACGGAGCCGGAGGAGATTCCCCAAATTCTCCTTTCAGGCGTGCGCGCACAGGCCGGACCGACGGCCCCCCCGGAGGGGCTGTGCCTCATGAAGGTTTTGTACCCGTGATATGCCGGCACTTGCAAACCGCGCCGCGGTATGATAAGATGGTCGGGAAGGATTTTGCCTGCTGCGGCCAGGGCGACGGCAGTGCCGCGATCCGGCGATTCCGGTGAAATACAAGCCCGCACTTGACAGAAGTGGGTTCGTGCTTTAATATTAAAGGTGGATTTTTATCTCCGAATGTGCGGCATTTGATGTGCGCCTTCGGAAGGGAGGGTGGAAAATGATCACTGCCCGTACGCGTTTCCTGAAGGGGCTGCTCGCAGCCCTGTTTATGCTGGCAATCCTTTGCGGTGTCGGCGCTGTCCTTGCCGAAGAGGGCATTACATCCACGATCGAGGCGAGCGGAACGGATCTCACAGGACCCGGAAGCATCAATGTGTCGATCCGGGTGACGAACAATTCGGATGTTGATTTCTCGGAGCCCATCACCCTCTATGACCCGCACGGAGAGGTTGTGAAGAGCTTTGGCGATAACGGTAGCCTGTACCTGAAGGCGCAGGAATACCGTTCCTGGTCCGGCCTGTACGATGTGACGGAGGCGGATCTGAACGAAGGCCGCGTTTCCTACACCATTCATTATAATGTGGTGGATGAAACCGGGCTTGTGTTCGACGCCACGCAGGAGCTGCCGATCGACCTGACCTATTCAGGCGAGCAGGTGCGCCTGTCCGTGACCCGCACCATCAC
>CAMOIA010000221.1 GCA_946615785.1 uncultured Clostridia bacterium | reverse complement strand
TATGCTTCTGAGCCATCCCGGACAGCCGGAATTCGGCTCGCCGAAGGCGCCGATGTTTCCGGAAGCGGAAGCGCTCCACATGATTGACGATCTGGACGCGAAGCTCAACGAGATGGAAGACGTTATGCAGCGGACGCCCGAAGGCGTTTTCAGCGAAAAGATCTGGTCGCTTGACCGAAGACTGTACCATCCGAAGTATCCGAAGATGGAAGCGGAAGACGCGCCGGAGACGAGATGCGATGCGCGGAACGACGAATTGTATAACGGCCTTCTGGGCCGCTAAAAAATAAGAAGACAAGCGGACCTGAGATTGTAAAAATATGAAAAAAGCTTGACTTTTCATTAAAAAATTATTACAATAAAGTTACAACTTGACTTTATTCTTTTTCGCGCAGGCAATTCCGGTGCGCGAAAGGAGGTATCATGGTGGAGAAACATTCGATGCGCAGAACTGCGCTATGCGCAGTTTGCCTTTGCCTGATGCTCGTGCTCAGCGCGTGCACGCCAGGCGGGAATGATTATGCGACGGCAGCGCCTACCCAGAACGCGGCGCTGTCGCTGACCACGGAAGCCCCCTCAAACGCTGACTGGCTTTCCGATCTGCCTGAAGGATATGACCCGGCGATGGAAGAGGGCGGGGAAGAATATGACGGCGGTACCTACGACGAGATGGGGCGCAGCATTTATGCAGGCGCGACGCCCATCCCGCTTGATCCCATCGATATGCCGACGGCGACGCCGCGCCCGGAGCTGACTTTCAATTATGTTGCTTACGAAGCGGCGGGGCTTGGAATCAAGTTTGAAATTCCATATGACTGGACTGTGGATGACAGCCAGAACGGTACGCTGATTTTTACCGACCCCAACACGTTCGACAATGTGAACGCATCCCTTTCCATCGCCATCACGACCGTCGCCAACAGTTACACCACAAACGATCTGAAAAACGACCTCACTTCCGAAATGACGGCACTCGGGCAGTACAATTATTCCGAATGGCGTTTGACGGAGCAGGAAAGCAGAACCCTTCTCAAGGGCGAAGGCTTCTATGCAGGGTACCGGGGCGTTCTGTACGACGGCACCATCGTCCGCGGCCGCGTGCACATGGCGCTTCTGACGGGGAACAGGCGCATCACCGTGCAGCTCAATTGCCCGGGCTGGTTCAACTCCAGCTACACAGCCGTTTATACCCATTTCCGAAATACCCTGGCGTATATCGAGTAAATCCATCAGGGCTGACGCCATACGGCATCAGCCTTGATTTTTGTGAAAGGAGCAAAACGATTTGAACACTTCCCGTTTTGCGGTTTTTGTCGATCTTGAAAACTGCGGCGCAAAAGCCGGCACCCTCTTGAACATTCTTGAAAAAGTTAAGATCCGCGGCGACGTCCTGCTTGGAAAAGTGTACGGGTATACCGACCGCTTCAGCGACTTGAAGGAAATCCTTCTCAGCAATACGTTTACGGTTGTCCCTTCGCTTCGCTACGGCATCAGCCAGAAAAACAACGCAGATATATTGCTTGTGATCGACGCGCTCGAAGTGGCGTATACGAATCCGCTGATCGACTCTTTTTGCATCGTTTCCGGGGACAGCGATTATACACCGCTTGTCGGCCGGCTGAAATCGATGGGCAAATTTGTCCTCGGTATGTCAAGAAGCGAAGTCGCCTCCTCTATTTTTATCAATGCGTGCAACGAGTTCCAGTTCCTGGAAAGCGTGAATGCGGCGACCCGTTCGGCCCGTACAAAGAAGGGGCAGAACAAAGACGAGCCGCTTGACGATGCCGCCCTCAATAAGCTTCTTGAAGGCATTCTGACCGAGCAGGACGCGGATGAAATGTACGCCAGCGAACTCAAGGGCGTGCTTCTGCGCTTAAGACCTGATTTCAACGAAAAGAACTACGGCTGCGCCGGCTTTGGAAAGCTGCTGACGAAGCTGAGCAATAAATTCGGAACTCTTAAGATCAAGAATGACAATTACAACGTCATGGTCTCGCTGTCGGCTGAGACCCCGGCACCGGACGGACCGCAGCTGACGGGGGACAATTGGAAAAAACTGTTTGCCGAACAGCTGCGGCATTATAAAGACGACGGATTTGCAAGAATCAACCCGTCCATCCTCAAAGCGGATATTCAGTCCGCCTATCCCGATTTTACCGAAAAAGCGATCGGCTTCAAGCGCTTTTCCGATGTGCTCAAGCAGCTTGAAAAGGAAGGCGTTCTCAAGCTTGAGATGGACAGCCAGAACAATATGCTGATCCGCATGCTGTAATTGGCCGATCGCCGGTTGACAGCCGGCGTTTTAGGGTTTAAGATGTCCTTGCGCCTGACGGCGCGAATTCAATGGAGGGTTTGTACATGATCGAGATCACAAAAGATATGAGCATCGGCGACGTTCTGCAGGTGGATCGTTCCACGTCGGATATTCTGACCAGCTTTGGTATGCACTGCTTCGGCTGCCCGTATTCTCTGATGGAAAGCCTTGAAGACGCCTGCGCAGTGCACGGCGCCAATGTGGACGAACTGGTGGATCAGCTGAACGCGTTTCTGAGCGAAAAAGAAGAGGGCTGATTCCGCTTCGCCAACCTGAAAACACCGTTTCCTGCTGTGTGCGGGAAACGGTGTTTTTGAATCCAATATGGGTATTATGGCGCAAGGGCCATGGCTCTTGTCAGCTCGCTCATGTACAGGAACAGGGTGTCCGAGTCAGCGCCGTTCTGAACGGCACTGCTTAGATTGTTGGCCGCTTCATACAGCGCCTGATAGGCATAACTGGACGTGTCCATATTGAGCATCTGCCGCCAGGCGCTTTCAAGCAGCGCGTTCGCGTCCTGGATCAGGGAATCCGGTACGGACTGGACGGGCAGGCCGTGCAGGTGAATGGTGCAGGACATGGAGGAAAGCAGGGCGCTGTTGTAGGTTGCGTCCGTCGTAATGCGAAGCGCGGCAAATTCTCCGAGATAATCGACAAGCACGCCTTCATAGCCGGTGCCGATGAAACGGTACAGGGGATGGCCGGACGGAATGAGCACAACGGACTTGCGGATCCGGTTCGGGCAGTATTGCGTGGCGAGAAGGCCGGTATCCGCACACAGATCAAGGGTCATGTGCATCTGGCAGGACGTGGTCGGCACGTTTTCGCGCGGCCACCAGTCCGTAACGGTGCCGTATCCCATCGCATCGTTTTTGCAGGCGTCTGTGGCCAGCTGCCCGCTGACCGCGCATGTGGTCACGCGGACAAGACCGTAGTCGGAAGCGGAGCCGTCCAGGATATCACGGTTATCAAGCTGCTTTTG
>CAMOIA010000220.1 GCA_946615785.1 uncultured Clostridia bacterium | reverse complement strand
TGTTGGTGGAGGAATACACGAACACGTATTTCCCGTCGATCTTGCGGATGGAGGAGGCCTCGAAAAACTCATGGCCCTTAAAATCCGCCGGCGGAGGGGTCTTTGTGTTGGTCTTGAGCGGAAAGAGGAGCTTCGGTCCCGCTTTGATGGTCACCATGTCCTGTTCCAGTTCCAGCACCACGCCGCCGCTGTTTTTATGGCCGTGAAAGCGGCTGAGCGCGGCGGGCACAGGCGTCTCAAACCCGGAATACAAATAAACCCTGCCATCGTCATCCAGGAGTACGCCCGGATCAAAGGGGAATTCGTCCCCCTTCTTCCGGCCCCAGAGCGTGCCGTCAGGGTAATGCACGTGCCCATAAAACTGATATTGACCGTCCGGCGTATCGCAGACCGCGACGCCCATGACGCCCAGAAAATCAAACGCGTAATACAGATAATACCGCCCGTCGGGCCCTTTGGTCACATCCGGCGCAAAAAGAATGCGAAGGCCGAGCCGGTTCATCGGATCCTGGTTTTTGCGGTAAATGACGCCGGAGCAGGTCCAGCGGCCAAGATCGTTCAGCGGGGCGGACCAGCACACGTAATCGTTCAGACAGAACAGGATGCCGTTAAAGCGGTCGTGCGAACCATAGATATACACGCGGTCGCCGAACACATAGGGCTCCGCGTCCGGAATGTATTCATTGGCGGGAAGATACGGATTGAACGCCTGCATGCCTGTCCCTCCTTTTTTGTGTCTATCGTGATGCGAGTATACCACGAAGGGGCTGGCGGCAGGCAAAAGCTGTCGTATCCTGTTCAAGTTTGAGCGTAACCTGTTGCTTCCACCGGAATCAGCACGGTCAGCACGAACCATTCCTCGTCCTGGGAAAGGCTCATGCTGCCGCCGTACTTTTCCGCCGCCCGGCGGATGCTTTTCAGGCCGTAGCCGTGGAAGGGGCTGTCCTGCTTGCGGGACTTGGGCAGGTTTTCCCCGTTGAGCACCCGCTCCTGGCAGTAGTTTTCGATGCGGATCAGCAGAAAACGGTTTTCCTGGTGCACCGTCACCTTGATCAGCCGCTGCTCAGGATCAGGGAGCCCTGCTTCGTATTCAATGGCGTTGTCGATGGCGTTGCCGAAAATGCTGCAGATATCCATCACGTCCAGCCGTTCAAGACCCGCGGCATCCGCAAAGCAGGTCATGGTGATGCCGGATTTGGCGCAGAGCAGGTTTTTGCTGGTCAGGATCGTGTCCAGTACGGAATTGCCTGTCACGGCCTCCGCCTCGTGAATGCTGACCACGCTTTCCATTTCGCTCAGATACGACGCCTTTTTCTTTTCATCCTTTTCCGCCTTGATAAAGGCGATCTGGTGCTTTAAGTCATGGTATACCCGGTGCATGGCCTCGTTATTGGCCTCGGCCTGCTTGAACTGTTCGTACTGGCGGTCAAGCAGACTGTCCATGGCCTCCAGCTCATAGCGCAGATAGATTTCCCTGCGCTGTTCGTCATGGGCATAGAGCATACAAAGGCCGCTCAGATCGGCCAGCGTACGCACAAAAAGCACGCCCGCGCCCAAGGTGGTGGAGACCACGCTGTCCCGAAGGGCAAAGGCGATGTTGCTGAGCATGAACATGGCAAGGGCGATAAACGCCGCCGCGACGGCCTCCTGAACGGAAGTGTGCACCTGGTTTTTCATCAGGTCGCCCTTCCGGTTCATCAGCCACAGGATGCCGAAGACCGCGGCGTATACAAGTGCCATCACAAGGTACATGAGCCCGCCGCTCATGGGCTGACCGCCATAGATCAGATAGCAGTTCAGCTGCCACTCAAGGGACGCGGCAAATTCCGCCGCGATGAACGCGTGCGCCCAGTGATAGAGCGCTTTCCAGACGCCCGCCTTGCAGCACAGAAGGATCATCAGGTACATTTCGGCTATGCCGCCCGCCATCAGAAACACCCAGGGCACACCGTCCGTCCGCGTCCGTACCAGGTTTGTAAAAGCAAGCGCGGCAAAGAACACCGCGCAAACCGTCCAAAGCTTCCAGCCATTCAGGCGCTTTGTGCGCGGAAAAATATACAGAAGGCACGCAAGCCACTCCGCAATGGCCGTATGCAGCCCCGGCAGGGTACGGTACAATTCCATATTCATGCCTTCGCGCCTCCCATGTACCGCGTCAGCGCTTCCATGAACGCCTTGTAGCGAGGCCTTGAAATGGCAAGCGCCGCGCCGGCCACGATCACCTCGCTGTTTTCCACCCCTTCCACCCGGGAAAGGTTCACAAGATAGCAGTTGTTGCAGCGGAAAACCGGCTGTCCCTTCAGCATTTCCTCGATGTTTTTCATCGATTCGCGAAGGGTATAATCCCCCCGGTCCGTGTGCACGACGGAAAGGTGGTTGTTCGTTTCCACATAGGTGATTTCCCTTACCTCCACCCGCGCCATGCCCTTCTCGGTGGGCAGCGCAATGGACGGCGATATGCGCGCGTCCAGCTTTTTTTCAACCCTCGCAAGCAGCGCCTTCAGCATCAGATAATTGACCGGCTTTAAAACAAAATCAAAGGCGTTGACGGAATACCCCTTGATGGCGTAGTTTGCAAGGTTCGTGACAAAAATCAGATAAACGTTTTCGTCCAGTTCCCGAAGACGCTGTGCCGTTTCCAGCCCGTTCAGCCTCTTCATCTGGATGTCAAGCAGGATCAGATCATAGGAAGCCGTATAATTCTCCAGGATCTCGTCGCCGTCCTCGAACAGGCTCAGCTGATACCGAAGCCCGTTCCCTTCAAAATACCGATCGATGTATGCTGTCAGCTGCCTGCGGACAGCCTCCTCATCCTCCACGACCGCGATGCGCATGCATATCCCTCCCACAGATCCGATCCCGGGGCTTTCTTCTCGCTTTTGCTGCTTTCATTGTAACGGAAATTGGAATCCTTGGCAACAAAAGACGCAAAAAAGCGGCCCGTCCAGGCCGCCTCTCATAACAGGCTCAGGGGATTCAGCGTTCAACGCGCCCGCGCGGCGCGGATGGTTTTGTCAAACCGCAGCATGAAATAGGCGCACGCAATATCGAACAGGCCGTCAACCAGCAGCATGATGCCGATCCAGATGATCGTCATATTCCTGACGCTGAAGGTGACGATGCCAAGCACAATGGCCGCGATGGCCAGAATGAGCACCACTTTGCCGAACTGAAAGCGCGCCCTGAGCATGTCCACCGCAAACTGCAGCTTGAAAAGGCCGTCGACCAGAAGGGAAATGCCCATGATGACGCCGAAGGTATCCGTCACTTCCTGGGGCCGGAGCACGAAGAAAAGGCCGATGCCGGCCGCGAGCGCCCCG
>CAMOIA010000219.1 GCA_946615785.1 uncultured Clostridia bacterium | reverse complement strand
CGGCCGCTGGATCGCGGAAAACAAGAACGGCCGCACCTTCTTCAATTCCAAGCGCGCCCAGCTGAAAAAGCATCCCATGGAGCTCATCGGCCAGGAACTGCGTGAAAACATGCTCTGGAAAGACAGCGCCGACGGCGACAAGGGCCTTGACAGCGCGAGCAACTGACCATCCATCTGCCCTGCGGGGATTTTCTCCGCAGGGCAGAATGCCCTGTCCTGAAGACGGCGCTTCGCCTATATGGTGAAACACCGTCTTGAAGACATGAAAAACGACGGGGGCAGCACCCCCGGACAACAAATCTGGAGGATCCTATGCGCTCTGACAGCATCAAAGTCGGCGTGGAACGCGCCCCGAACCGCAGCCTTCTGTACGCCCTGGGTTTTACGGACGAAGAAATCCGCCGCCCACTCATCGGCGTGGTCTCTTCCTTTAACGAAATCGTGCCCGGGCACATGAACATCGACAAAATCGCCGAAGCCGTCAAGGCCGGCGTCCGCGCCGCGGGCGGCACGCCCGTCATGTTCCCCGCCATCGCCGTCTGCGACGGCATCGCCATGGGGCATGTGGGCATGAAGTATTCGCTCGTTACCCGCGACCTGATCGCCGATTCCACCGAAGCCATGGCCATCGCGCACGGCTTTGACGGACTGGTGATGATCCCGAACTGCGACAAGAACGTGCCCGGCCTTCTGATGGCGGCGGCGCGCATCAACATCCCCACCATTTTCGTTTCCGGCGGCCCCATGCTCGCAGGCCATCTGAAGGACGGCAGGCGCACGTGCCTGAGCCACATGTTCGAGGCTGTCGGCGCGTACCACGCGGGCACCCTTGACGAGGACGGCGTGCGCGATTATGAAGAGAACGCCTGCCCCACCTGCGGAAGCTGCTCTGGCATGTACACGGCCAATTCCATGAACTGCCTGACGGAAGCCATCGGCATGGCGCTGCCCGGCAACGGCACCATTCCCGCCGTGTATTCCGCGCGCCTGCGGCTGGCCAAGCACGCCGGCATGCAGATCATGCAGCTGGTTGAAAAGAACATCCGCCCGCGCGACATCATGACAGAGCGCGCGTTCCATAACGCCGAAACCGTGGACATGGCGCTCGGCTGCTCCACCAACACCATGCTGCACCTTCCCGCCATCGCGCACGAAGCCGGCATTGAGATCGACCTGGACATGAGCAACGCCATTTCCGCAAACACCCCGAACCTGTGCCACCTCGCGCCGGCCGGCGACACCTTTATGGAGGATCTGGACCTGGCGGGCGGCGTGTACGCCGTAATGAAGGAACTGACAAAGAAAGACCTTCTCGACCTTGACGTGATGACCTGCACCGGAAGCACCATGGGCGAGAATCTCAAAAGCGCGAAAAACCTGGACGAAAACATCATCCGCCCCATCGGCAATCCCTACAGCCGCACCGGCGGCATCGCCGTGCTCAAGGGCAACCTCGCGCCCGACGGATGCGTGGTGAAGCAGAGCGCCGTGGCGAAGGAAATGATGGTTCACCGCGGCCCCGCCCGGGTGTTCGACAGCGAAGACGACGCCATCGCCGCCATTTACGCCAAGGCCATCCATCCCGGCGACGTGGTGGTGATCCGCTACGAGGGGCCGAAGGGCGGCCCCGGCATGCGCGAAATGCTCAACCCCACCTCCGCCATCTGCGGCATGGGGCTGGGTGAGAGCGTGGCGCTCATCACCGACGGACGCTTTTCCGGCGCGACCCGCGGCGCTTCCATCGGGCATGTGAGCCCGGAGGCCGCGGCAGGCGGGCCCATCGCCCTGGTTCAGGAAGGGGACATGATCTCCATCGACATCCCGGAATGCAAAATCACCCTTGACGTTCCCGAGGAAGAGCTCAAACGCAGGCAGGAAGCCTGGATCTGCCCGGAACCGAAAATCAAGACCGGCTATCTTGCGCGCTACGCCAAGCTCGTTTCCAGCGCGGACAAGGGCGCTGTGCTGAGCTGAACGCAGGCAGAAAAGGAGGACGCGAACCATGGGCATGACAATGACCCAGAAGATCATGGCAAGCCACGCGGGCCTTGCATCCGTGAAGGCCGGCGATCTGATCGAGGCAAAGCTCGATCTGGTGCTCGGCAACGACGTCACCACCCCCGTCGCCGTCAGCGTTTTTGACAAAACCGGCTTCACCCGGGTATTTGACAAAGACAGAATCGCCATTGTCCTTGATCATTACACGCCCTGCAAGGACATTAAATCCGCCGAGCTGTGCAAAACGGCGCGGGATTTCGCCCATCGCTTTTCCATCACCCATTTCTTTGACGTAGGACAGGTCGGCATCGAGCACGCGCTGCTGCCGGAAAAGGGCCTTGCCGCCCCCGGCGACATGATCATCGGCGCGGACAGCCACACCTGCACCTACGGCGCGCTCGGCGCGTTCTCGACCGGCGTCGGGTCAACCGACATGGCGGCCGGCATGGCAAGCGGCACCAACTGGTTCAAGGTGCCCTCCGCCATCAAGGTGGTGCTGACGGGCAAGCGGAAACCCTATGTCTCCGGCAAGGACATCATCCTGCACCTGATCGGCCTGATCGGCGTGGACGGCGCGCTCTACAAATCGCTCGAATTTACGGGCGAGGGCACGCATGACCTTGACATGGACGACCGCTTCACCATCGCCAACATGGCGATCGAAGCGGGCGCGAAAAACGGCATTTTCCCCGTGGACGAAAAAACGCTCGCCTACGTGAACGGACGCGTCAATCGCCCCTTCACCGCTTTTGAGGCGGACGAGGACGCGGAATATGAGCGCGTGGTCGAAATCGACCTTTCCGCACTCGACCTCACGGTATCCCTTCCCCACCTGCCGAGCAACACCCGGACGGTTTCCCAGGTTCGCGGCATGAAGATCGACCAGGCGGTGATCGGTTCCTGCACCAACGGGCGCATCAGCGATCTGCGCGCGGCGGCCGCCGTCCTGAAGGGAAGAAAAGTGCACGAAAACGTGCGGTGCATCGTCATCCCGGCCACGCAGGAGATTTACAGAACGTGCCTGAAGGAAGGCCTTGCCGAAATCTTTATCGACAGCGGCTGTGCTTTTTCCACCCCGACCTGCGGGCCCTGCCTGGGCGGACACATGGGCTGCCTGTGCGCGGGCGAGCGCGCCATCGCCACCACCAACCGCAATTTTGTCGGCCGCATGGGGGACGTCAGGAGCGAAGTCGTGCTCTCGAACCCCGCTGTCGCGGCGGCCAGCGCCGTCATGGGCTGCATCGCAAGCCCGGACGATCTGTAAGGGGGCCTGGAATATGGAAAAAGGAATTGCTTTCAAATACGGCGACAACGTCGATACCGACGTCATCATCCCCGCGCCGTATTTA
>CAMOIA010000218.1 GCA_946615785.1 uncultured Clostridia bacterium | reverse complement strand
TCGCCCGTTTCGGCGCTCACCATGCCGCCGGTTGTCGCGTTGGTGTATTCATGGCTTTTGACGCCGCACAGCCTGTACATCAGGTATTCGGGCAGCATCAGAAAGTCCGTCGCGTTTTCGAGGCGTCCATCCAGCTTGTCGGCATACAGCTGGTAAATGGTGTTGAACGGCTGAAACTGAATGCCCGTGCGCCGGTACAGTTCGGCAAAGGCCATTTTTTCATGCACTTTGGGAATCACGTCTTCTGTCCGGCTGTCGCGGTAGGCATAGCAGGGCAAAATCGCCTCGTCCCCGTTCATCAGCACGTAATCCACGCCCCAGGTGTCCACGGAGAGGCTTGCGATCCCGGGACATGCCTTCAGCGCTTCGTCGATGCCCGTTTTTACATGGTGAAACAGGGCGTCGACGTCCCAGGTCAGATGCCCGTCCGCTTCTGTCACGCCGTTGGGGAAGCGGTATACTTCTCTGGTTTTGACGCTCCCGTCCTCCGCCCAGCCGATGATATGCCTTCCGGAAGAAGCGCCGATATCGATGGCAAGATGAAACATACGCTTTTTCCTCCCTTTGTCCATCCAAATTATACCGTATCCGGCGGTGGAAGAAAAGGCCGTTTTGAAAATATCTTGACGAACGATCAAAGGAAAGGTAACATAAATGCGGAAATTGGATCTGCGAAACAGGAGGAAAAAGATGCTGAAAGCGGAATTTGCGCCATCCATCATCAGCGCCGATGTGTTTCAGATGCCAAGGATCATCCACGCTTTTGAACATTACGGCATCCGCCGTTTGCATATGGACGTCATGGACGGGCAGTTCGTGCCCAATTACGCGCTCGGCACGGGCATGATCGACATGATGCGGAAAAACACATCCATCCCGCTGGACATTCACCTGATGGTGGAGCGGCCGGATCTGCAGCTCGACCGGTTTTCCATTCAGCCGGGGGAGAGCGTTTCCGTGCATGTGGAGGCCACGCCGCATATCCTGCGCACCCTGCAGATGATCCGTGAGCATGGCGCGCTGGCCTTTGCGGCGATCAATCCCGGAACGCCGATCTGTATGCTGGAGAGCCTGACGGAATTTCTGGACGGGGTTCTGTGCATGACGGTGAACCCGGGGTTCACCGGGCAGCAGCTCCTTCCCGGCGTTATGGAAAAAATCCGTGCCGTCAGGGCGTTTCTGGACGCGCACGGGCTTGAAAATGCCCACGTAGAGGTGGACGGACACGTCACGTTCGCAAACGCGGCCCAGATGGCGCGTGCGGGCGCGGACTGGCTGGTCGGCGGCACCGGATCGATTTTCTATCAGGACGGCACCATCGAAGAAAACGTTGAAAAAAGCCTTGCGGCCCTGGAGGGCGTATGAGCGAGCGGGTGCCCTTCGGGCAAAAAGAGCTGCTGGGCGTGCTTACGCGCGGATGGCGCTGGCAATGGCCGCTGATCGCCCTTGCGCTCGCTGCCGCCGTGCTGATGCTGACGGGCAGCCTGCATATCGTGATCCTGTCGTTTGATCTTGCGCCGGTCATCGGCGCGATCGTCGGCGGTGCGGCGCTTTTTCTGGCTGTGGATCAGCTGTACCGCTACCGTCTGGTCAAAACCAACCGGGTGTACCTGAGAAGACTGGTCTGCCGTGGGCGCGACCGTGCCGCCCGGGGCGAAAAGCCCGGCACATATCTTCTGTTCGACGGCGTGCGTATCCGTGCGATCGGCAGGCGCATGGAAAACGCCGAGGCAGGCGATGCGTTTTATTTTGTGTTTTTCCGCCCGGACGACCGGGGAAAGTATGATATGATCGTGGCGGAAAACGCGGTGACGCTCAGCGAAGAGCTGCAAAAACGGGTAAAGTGAAAGGGAACGGACGTGAAATACGCATTGGTTACCGGCTGCGATCACGGCGTCGGCCTCTCGCTTGCCGCGCAGCTTTCCGACCGCGGCTATCTGGTTGCCGCCTGCCGGCTGGATGACCAGGAAACGCAGATCGAAAGTCTTGCCGCGCAGCGGCAGAACATACGGGTGTTCGATGTGGACATCAGCCTGGACGAGAGCGTTGCGGCGCTGTGCCGGGCGGTGGAGGCTGCTTTTCCGGCGCTGGATCTTGTGATCAACAACGCGGGCATCCTGGGCCGCATGGAAAGCGGGCCGGACGAGGCGCTTGATTATGCGCTGATGCAGCGAGTCATCAATGTGAACGCGGTGGGCACGCTGCGCGTCACGACGGGCCTTCTGCCCCTCCTTCGCAAGGGCACGGACAAAACGGTGGTCAATATCTCCTCCGAGGCCGGCAGCATTGCCGACTGCGAGCGCGTGGGCTGGTTTGGCTACTGCATGTCCAAGGCGGCCAACAATATGCAGGGCGCGCTGATCCACAATACCCTGCGGCGGGAGGGCGGACGTGTTTTTCAGGTGCATCCGGGGCACGTCGCCACCTTCATGCGCGGGCACCTGGACACCACGGCACGCATTACGCCGGAGGTTTCGGCATCGGGCATTCTCAGAACCGTGCTGGATACGCCGCACGAGGTCGGCGAGCGTCCGCTGTACCTGGATTACACCGGAAAGGAGCTGCCCTGGTAATGAAAAAGGCTCTGATCATCGGCACGTATCAGAACGCACCCTATCATCCCTTCGCGCAGGTGGACGAGGCGCTGTGCGGCGCGCTGAAGCCGGCGTTTTCGTGTGACGTTACGGACGATCCTGCGCGCCTTGCGCGCCTTGAAGCCTGTGATCTGCTCGTCTCCTACCTGGATGCTTTTGACAGCGTGCTGCCCGCGGAATATGCGTCTTCGATCCTGCGCTTTGTCCGGGACGGCGGCGGGCTTCTGTGCCTGCACAACGGCATTTCGCTGCAGACCGACGAAAGGATGTTCCACCTGATCGGCGGCAGATTTCTGAACCATCCGCCGCAGCAAACGCTGACTTTTACGGCTGCGCCTGAAAGCTTCCTGAAGGACTGCCCGGGCTTTGCACTGCAGGAGGAGCCGTATCGCTTTGCGTTTTCGGGTGAACCCACAGAGACGCTTCTGACCTATACCCAGGGCGGCGCGTCCTGGCCCGCGGGCTGGTGCCGCAGGGAGCAGCGCGGCCGCGTGGCTTTCCTGACGCCCGGTCACAGCATCCGCACCTTTCAGGTGCCGGCTTACCTGGACATGATCTTAAGGTGCGCCCTGTGGACGTGCGGTGCGGACGAAGACTGAGTTGTTTTTTGCAAGAATGCGAATGCTCCATGCGCGAAAATGCGCATGGAGCAAAAATACAGCACTGTTGGCCTTTCCGGGATCGGGAAGGCTTATTCTTTTTCGACTTTCCGAAGGAAAAACTGCACGCTGTCATAATCGCTGTGCAGCGCGGGCAGCGGAATGCCGCGGCGCGTCAG
>CAMOIA010000217.1 GCA_946615785.1 uncultured Clostridia bacterium | reverse complement strand
AACGAGGTGCTGATTGCCTGCTTTGACACCCTGGAAGAAGTGAACGATTACGTGGCGTTCGCATTTTCGCCGATTCCCGCAGCGGTGCTGTGAGAAAATGAAGCCGCGCAAAGAGGAGAGAGGATGACAGCCATGATGACACATCAGGAAGCACTTGAAAAAGCCAGAGCCCTGGTCGCTCAAATGACGCTGGAGGAAAAGGCCGGACAGCTGCGGTATGACGCTCCCGCCATTGAGAGACTGGGCATTCCGGCCTACAACTGGTGGAACGAAGCGCTGCACGGGGTTGCCCGCGCCGGAACGGCTACAGTTTTTCCGCAGGCCATTGCGCTGGCGGCCATGTTCGACGAAAAGGCGGCCTTTGAAACCGCGGATATCATTTCCACAGAAGGCAGGGCTAAATACAACGCCGCCTCCGGGGAAGGCGACAGGGATATTTACAAAGGCCTTACCTTCTGGTCGCCCAATGTGAACATCTTCCGTGATCCCCGGTGGGGCCGCGGGCAGGAGACCTACGGCGAGGATCCGTATCTCACTGCGCGCACCGGCTGCGCGTTCGTGCGCGGTCTGCAGGGCGACGGCAAATACATGAAGCTCGCTGCCTGCGCGAAGCACTTTGCGGTGCACTCCGGCCCGGAAGCGGTCCGGCATGAATTCGACGCGAAGGCAAGCGAAAAGGACCTGCGGGAGACCTATCTGTATGCGTTTGAAAAGCTGGTGAAGGACGCCGACGTGGAAAGCGTGATGGGCGCCTACAACCGTACGAACGGCGAACCCTGCTGCGGCTCAAAGCGCCTGCTTGAGGAGATCCTGCGGGACGAATGGGGCTTTGAAGGGCATGTGGTGAGCGATTGCTGGGCCATCCGGGACTTCCATGAAAACCACCATGTGACGTCTTCCCCCGAGGAAAGCGCCGCGCTGGCGCTGAAAAACGGCTGCGATATCAACTGCGGCTGCACCTATGAATACCTGCTGCAGGCACTCAGGGAGGGCCTTGTTACCGAGGATGACGTGACGAGGGCCTGCGAGAGGGCGTTCGCCACGCGCTTCAGGCTGGGCATGATGGCGGACGACTGTGCGTACGACGCCATTTCCCCGCTGGAAAACGATACCGACGCGCATGCCGCAAAGGCGCTTGTAAACGCGCAGAAATCCATGGTGCTGCTGAAAAACGACGGGGTCCTGCCGCTTCAGGACGATGTGAAGACCATTGCCGTGATCGGCCCGAACGCCGACTCCGTGCTGGCCCTTGAGGGCAATTACTGCGGCACGTCGTCGCGGTACGTGACCTTCCTTGCGGGCATCCGCGCCTATGCGCAAAAGCGCGGCATCCGCGTTCTGTATTCCAAGGGCTGCCACCTCTACAAGGACAGGGAATCCGGTCTTGCGCGGGCGGACGACCGACTGGCGGAAGCGGAAAGCTATGCTTCCCTTGCGGATGTGACCGTATTCTGCATGGGCCTTGACGCGACGATCGAAGGCGAGCAGGGCGATACCGGCAACGAATTCTATTCCGGCGACAAGCGCGATCTTTTCCTGCCGGAAAGCCAGCGAAAGCTGCTTGACCGTGTGCTGCCGCGGTGCAAACGCTCCGTGGTGGTGCTGGCCGCGGGCAGCGCGCTGAGCGTTGAGGGGGGCGACGCCCTTGTGCAGGCCTGGTACCCGGGGCAGGCGGGCGGAGAGGCCCTTGCGGACATTCTGTTTGGCGAGATTTCTCCTTCCGGCAAACTGCCGCTCACCTTCTACCGCACCGCCAAGGATCTGCCGGATTTCGAGGATTACGCGATGAAGGGCAGAACCTACCGGTATTTTGAGGGCAAGCCGCTCTATCCGTTCGGATACGGGCTGACCTACACCCACTTCACCTTCAAGGAGCCCGAATACAGGGAAGGCAATGCCAAAGTGAAGGTAACCAATGACGGCAGCATGGACGCGGACGCGGTGGTTGAGGCCTACATCAAAGCAAACGCCTGTGCCGACGTGCCGCCGAACCCGGTGCTCTGCGGCTATGAGCGTGTGCATGTGCGCGCGGGGGAGACCAAAGAGGTCACGCTGCCCATCTGCGAGGACGCCTTTACCTGTGTTCTGAGCGACGGCAGGCGCGTGCCTGCGGGCCGGGATTTCACCCTGTTCCTCGGTTCGGGCCAGCCGGACGCGGTTACTGAAGCGCTAAGTCATGAAGCGTGCGCAAAGCTTGACATTCAGCTTTGAATCATCGGAGGAAAAGATAATGAAAATCGTGATCGGAAACGACCATACCGCCCTTGACATGAAACGGGAGATCGTGCGTCACCTTGAGGAGCGGGGCCACACCGTCATCAACGTGGGAACGGACAGCCCTGAAAGTGCCGACTACCCCATTTACGGGGAAAAGGCTGCGCAGCTTGTCGCGCACGGGGAGGCGGACCTTGGCATCATCATCTGCGGTACGGGCGTCGGCATTTCGCTTGCGGCCAACAAGGTGCCCGGCATCCGCTGCGTGGTCTGCAGCGAACCGTACAGCGCCAAGCTTTCGCGCCAGCACAACAACACGAATATGCTCGCCTTCGGGGCGCGCGTCATCGGTGCTGAACTTGCGAAGATGATCACGGACGCATGGCTGGACGCATCCTTTGAAGGCGGACGCCATCAGCGGCGCGTGAATATGATTATGGATATCGAAAAGAACGGCGGCCTGTAAGAAGTTTTGCTGCCGAAACGGATAAAGAAGGGGTGAAAGAGATGAGCAACGAACTGAAAGAACGCGGACAGATGGACGAAAAATACCTCTGGCACCTGCAGGACATCTATGCAAGCAGCGAAGCCTTTGAAGCGGACCTTGAAAGCTGCCGTGCGCTGCTGGATGCGATGGCAGCGTGGAAGGGCCGTGTGAAGGAAGACCCGATGGCCGCGGTACGCGCGTATTTCGACGGCATGAAGCGCTTTACCAGGCTGTACAGCTACGCCTTCATGAAGCAGGACGAGGACGGGGGCAACGCTGAGGCGCAGGCCAGAAGCAGCCGCACGATGTCGCTCATCGTGCAGGCCCAGAGCGCGACTGCGTACCTTGAGCCGGAACTATTGGAAATGGACGCGGATGCGCTCAAGGCCCTGATCGACGACCCCGCGAACAGCGATTACAGCGTATATCTGAGCGAGATCCTTCGCCGCAAGCCCCACACCCTTTCCGCGGCCGAGGAGCAGCTGCTTTCCTCCGCCGGGGAAGTGCTTGGCGCCCCAGGCGATATTTTCAGCATGTTTGACGACGTGGACGCGCCTTTCCCGGAGGTGACGAGGGAAGACGGCGAAAGCATGGTGCTGACCCACGCCGGCTATGGCGTGCTGATCCGTTCCAAGGATGAGCGGGTGCGCCGCGAGGCCTACGAGGCCATGATGGGCACGTTCGCGAAATTCGCTTCCACGGTGACC
>CAMOIA010000216.1 GCA_946615785.1 uncultured Clostridia bacterium | reverse complement strand
GCGGACGAACCGACGGGCGCGCTGGACAGCGAAACCGGACTGCAGGTGATGGAGCTTCTGCGCGAGGTGGCGAAGGACCGTCTGGTCATCATGGTGACGCACAATCCGGAGCTGGCGGACGCCTATGCCACCCGCATCATCCAGTTAAAGGACGGGCAGATCATTTCCGACAGCGATCCCTACGAAGGCGAGGAAAAGGCAGCGGGAGCGGAAAAACCCAAGCGCTTTCCCTCCATGAGTTTTGCGACCGCCGTCGGCCTTTCCTTCCGCAACCTGATGACCAAGAAGGGACGGACGCTTCTGACCAGCTTTGCCGGCTCCATCGGCATCATCGGCATCGCCCTGATCCTCTCCATTTCGACGGGCGTGAGCCGGTATATCGACCGCGTGCAGCGGGACACCCTTTCGGCTTATCCCTTCCAGATCGAGGAAAGCCAGATGGACATGAGCGGCATGATGCTTTCGTTCATGTCCTCGACCCAGGCTTCCAGGGATGAGCAGGAGGCGGGGTATATCTATTCCGGCGACGTGATGAGCCGAATGCTCAACGCCATGAACGCGACCGTGACCCACAACGACCTCAAGTCGTTCAAGGCATGGCTCGACAGCGGGGAAAGCGGCATCGACAGCCTGGTTTCCTGCGTGCAGTACGGTTACCGCACGCCCCTGAACCTGTACCGGGAAACGGAAAACGGCGTCCGGCAGGTAAACCCGAGCCAGGTATTGAACGAGAGCGGTCTGCTTGGCAGCGACAACTCCATGGTTTCGTTCATGTCTTCCTCCGCGTTTTCTTCCTCCCGGTATTCAAACCTCGACGTTTTCACAGAACTGCTGGACAACCGCGAGCTTCTCGAATCCCAGTACGACGTGCTGGCGGGAAAGCTTCCGGAAAACTACGACGAAATGGCCGTGATCGTCTCCTCCCGCGGCCTGATCAGCGATTACACCCTCTACGCGCTCGGCCTGCGCGATCCCGGCGAGATCCGTGCGCTGACGGAAAGCACCATGAACGGCGAAGAGATCAGCGTGCCCCGGATGCGCTTCACATACGACGAACTGCTCTCGTTAAGGTTTCACCTGCTTTGCGCCTGCGACCTGTACGAGGAAGATGAAAACGGCATTTTCCACTCCATCGAAAGCGACGCGGACAAGCTCGCGGCAGCGGTCAGGAGGGCGCCGGAAATCAAAGTAACCGCGATCCTGTGTCCGAAGGAGGACGCGGTGTCCACGCAGACGGGGGCTTCGGGCGGCATCGGCTACCTGTCCTCTCTGCAGGCGTATGCGCTTGAGCACGTGCGCGGGAGCCAGGTCGTGCAGGCGCAGATCGCAAATCCTTCCCGGGACGTTCTTTCGGGACTGCCGTTTGCCGGCGCGGAGGGCGAGGAAATCAAGCTGGACCGCTCCCTCATTCCGGAGCAGTACCGTGCGTTTGTCAACAACATGACGGACGAGCAGATCGTCGCGCTTGTGAAGCAGTATATGCCGGATATGGCTTTCGTTTCCGGCACGACCTATGAAGGAAACCTCTCCCTCTTTGGCGTCGAGGACGAAACTACGCCCGCTTCCATCTCCATTTATCCGAAGGATTTTGAAAGCAAGGAAAAAATCACCGCCCTCATCGACGCCTATAACGAGCGGGTCGGGGATGGCGGACAGATCCGGTATACCGATTACGTGGGCCTGATCATGTCAAGCGTGACCACCATTGTGAACGCGGTGAGCTACGTGCTGATTGCCTTCGTGGCCATTTCGCTGGTTGTTTCCTCCATCATGATCGGCGTGATCACCTACATTTCCGTGCTTGAGCGCACGAAGGAAATCGGCGTTCTGCGCGCCATCGGCGCTTCCAGGCGGGATATCGGCCGCGTCTTTAACGCCGAAACCCTCATCGTGGGCTTTGTATCGGGCGTGATCGGGATCGTGGGGACGTTGCTTTTAAACATCCTTGTGAACCTGATCCTGCACAATCTGACCGGCATTTCCGCAACCGCGGTGCTGCCGCTGCCGGCGGCGGTGATCCTGATGGGGATTTCCATGATCCTCACCCTCATCGCCGGTCTCATCCCATCCGGTTCCGCCCGCAGAAAGGATCCGGTGACGGCGCTCAGGACGGAATGATCCGCAAAATGTTACAATTATTTCATAATTTCAGCCTTGCAGGGTTTGCAAGGCTTTTTGTCCAATCTGCGGCAAAAACCGGTGGGAAACCGGCCGATCCGGGGGTATACGAACCGGCTTGGAGTGTGGTATAATCATCTTTGCGTACCATGCTTTTCAAGGCTCCATCCGGCGTTTCCGGATGTCCGAACGGAAGGAAGGATGTCCGATGCGCCTGTTTCTCGCCTCCGCTTCCCCTCGCCGCAGGGAACTATTGTCCCTGACGGATCTGCCGTTTACGGTGGAGGTCTCCGAGGCGCAGGAGGTTTCGGCGGGCGGGCCGGACGAAATCGTTTCCCGCAACGCGCTTATGAAGGCCCGCGCGGTCTCTGCGCGGCACCCGGAGGACGCGGTGCTTTCGGCGGACACGGTGGTTTTCCTTCCGGAAACGGGATGCGTGCTCGGGAAACCGGCGGACGAGGACGATGCCGTCCGGATGCTCAGGCTCCTTTCCGGCAGGGAAAACCTGGTGTATACAGGTGTGGCGCTTGTCGGCCCCGGCTTTGAGGATGTACGCACGGAAGTGTCACACGTATTCTTTGACGAGATGACCGAGGCGGAGATCCATGCCTATGCCGCGACGGGCGAGCCGATGGACAAGGCCGGCGCGTATGCCGTACAGGGACGGGCTTCGCTGTTTATCCGCGCTGTCACGGGCAGTCCGTCCAATGTGATCGGGCTGCCGATGCACCTTGTCAGGCGCATGCTTTCCAAACACGGTTTATTTGTTTTTTCTTCCACCATCTGAGCAGGACGAGGTGTCTGTATGGCGATCATTGCCCCTGATATCGGGATTGACCTTGGAACCAGCAACACGCTGGTATATGTGCGCGGCAAAGGCGTGGTTGTTGACGAACCTTCGGTTCTCGTATTGGATCGGGGCGGACGGCACCAGGTGCGGGCCATCGGCAAGGACGCCATGACGCTCTTTGGCCGCACCAGCGGTGATCTGACCGCGATCCGGCCGCTGAGCGAGGGCATGATCCGCGATTTTGACCTGACCCAGAGCATGCTGCAGTATTTTGTCAGGAAGGCCATCGGCGTCTCGCATCTGCTCAAACCCCGCGCCATAGTCACTGTTCCCTGCCGCATTACGCCCATCGAACGCCGGGCGGTGCGCCAGGCGGCCTTTGGCTCCGGGGTCAGGCAGGGCCAATTGCACCTGGTTGAAAAGCCGTTTGCCGCGGCGCTCGGCTGCGGTCTGCCGGTATTTGAGCCCATTGGCTCGATGGTTGTGGACATCGGCGGCGGAACCAC
>CAMOIA010000215.1 GCA_946615785.1 uncultured Clostridia bacterium | reverse complement strand
CTGTATTATTCCCACGGCGGCGAATCCACCGGTGTCGCGGTCAGCGACCGGCCAGACGGCCCTTTTCGGGATGCCAGGGGGAAAACCCCCATTTTGCCAAAGGGCATAACCCCCACCAATTCCTACGACCCGGATGTGATATTGCCGGACGAAGACGACAGCCGGGCCTGGATCGTCTTTGGCAGCGACTGGACGGACCATTACTGGGCCATGCAGCTAAGGGAAAGCATGACGGAAGTGGTGCCGGGCAGCGCGCGCAAGGTTCCGGTATATCCGGATGAAAACACCAAAGAGGAACTGCTTGGCCCGCTCAGGTCGGACCAGGCGGAGGCTTTCCGGTACGGCGGCAGGTGGTATCTGTACTGGGCGGGGCGTTACGCCACGTCCGATCAAAGGCTTGGCCCCTACATTTTCCGGGGGAATATCGGCGCGGATATTCCGCATTATCCGGACGGCCGGGCGTTTATCGACCATGGGTCCTTCGTCGAATGGAAGGGGCAGTGGTATTATGCGGTGAGCTGCGGGACGGAGAGCTGGTCCTATCGGCAGAGCTGGCTGATGTATCTGCATGTCTGCGACGACGGTACCTTGATGTTCGACGAGGAAATCCGGCAATACGGCGTGGGACAGTATCATGCTGCCTGGGAAAAAATTCAGGCGGAATGGTATACGGAAATCGAAACGCCCGCCATACGCAAAATCGAACGCAGGCAAGCCGGCAGGCACGAGGGCTTTGCCATTGCGCACACGGAAGGCACGCATGACGCACTTTATCCGCATGTATACGGCCTTTCGGGGAATACGGGCATGACCGTCCGCCTGCGGGGCGGCGAAGGGGCTCTGCTGGAAATACTTTCAGACGGAGAAACGGCTGGCGTATACAGGCTCGATCGGGCGTTGCCCACCTTTACAGAGGTGAGCCTGCGCCTGCGGAACCCTGGCGGCGAGCATGACATCACCCTGCGTTTGACGGGGGAGCTGGCGGTCGACTGGTTCCGGTTCCGGCCCTGAATCATGGATTGCAGGCCCGGAAGGATGCCTTGAAAAAAACTTCAGTATACAAAAAAGCCATGCCGGATTCCTGCGCTCAGACCGGCATGGCGGGAAGCTTTTGAAGGCATGGATTCGGATGTTTCGGGGAATACGGAAAACAAGTCATGTGCAGGACCGGCTTTGCCGGATCAGGCGCGGGGTTCAGGTTTACGGCAGGTGCCGCGGCAGACCAGGGAAACGGGCACGATGACCTGCTGCGGCGGCAGGGAGGGGTCGTGAATGCGCTTTCGCAAAAGGTCTATGGCTGTGCGGGCTTCCTCCTGCAAATGGCATTCGATGGAGCAGATCGGCTTTGGAAAATTCATATAGCCAAGGATGTTGTCAAAGCCGATGACCGAAAAATCCCTGCCAAGCGTCAGAGCGCTGTTTTCAAGCAGGGTGATCAGGCTCCAGGCTTCCACGTCGCAGAATGAAAAAAGCCCGGTGACCCCCTGCCGGAGCCAGTTTTCCACCTGGAGCAGGATCTGCTCTTCGTTCTCGGGCTCGGCATAATGGACGTTTTGATCAGGGATTCCTCCGTCCAGGCAGGCCTGTTTGAAGCCTTCAAACCGTTTTCGTGTGGAGAAAACGACGTTGTGGAAGGAAAGCATGCCCAGGTTTTGATGGCCGTGCTCGATCAGATGCTGTCCGGCCAGATAACCGCCCTGCCAGTCGTCACAGATCACGCAGTCGTCCGTATCCCCTTCCAGATACCGGCTGAGCAGCACGAAGGGCAAACCGGAAGAGCGGAGCAGGCTCAGAGCGGGGGATTCGAAGGAACAGGGCGTGATCAGCACGCCGTCGACCTGCCGGGAAAGCGACATTTCCACCATTTTGATTTCCGTATCGGGATCGTCCTGGGAGCAGAGGATCATTAACCCGTAACCGAGGCACACGGCTTCCCGCTGAATCAGATCGCACAGGATGGCGTAATACGGGTTTGTCAGGGAACCGGAAATCATGGCGATGGTTTTGGTGCGTCCGGAGCGCAGGGAGCTTGCGATGTAATTGCGTACATAGCCCATGTCCCTGGCCACCTGCTGAATGCGCAGGCAGGTTTCCCGGCTGATGTCGTCCTTGTTTTTCAGCGCCCGGGATACGGTGTTCACCGTGAAACCGGTGGCTTGCGCGATGTCGTGCAGGGTGACGCGTCCTTTTTCTTTTGCCATGGGTTTCCGCCTTTCATGAACGTTCATGCTGGATTCTGTTTCATTCTAACACAGCGGAAAAAAGCCTGTCAACGGAATACCGCCGCGGGGGATCGGGAAGATGGCATGGCAGACAGAATAAAATCGCGCGCGGTCTTGCAAAAAACCCGGATTATCATATAATGGCTTTGGAAACGCGGAAAATCAAAAGGCGTCGGGAATATCGGTCACATTTTTCTTGAGGAGGAGAATGGAATATGAAGCTCAGAGAGATTGGCTTTTTCGTTTTGCTGCTTTTTGCCGTGGTAACGCTGCTTCCGGCCGCCGCTGATGAAGCGCAGTCCCAGATTGAAAGGATCGTGGTATCCTATGCGTCCGCGGGGACGAGGGACGACAGGGCGCTTGAGGGGCTTTCCAAGATCGATCCGGCGCTTGGAGAAAAATGGGGGCGCATCATGGACCTCTGGGAAATGCCGGTTGAAGTCAATAAAGAGCTTCCTGATGACCTGCCGGAGGACGATTCCCTATGTCTGGTCGCGCTGGGCTTTCAGCTGAATCCGGACGGAAGCATGCGGCAGGAGCTGGTCGAACGGCTGAAAGTGCTGAAAAAAGCGGCTGAAAAGTACCCGCAGGCCGTGATCGTCTGCACGGGCGGCGGGACGGCGGCGGATAACCCGAACGCGACCGAGGCGGGCCGCATGGCGGACTGGCTGATCCGGCAGGGCGTGGACGGCTCGCGTGTGCTGGTCGAGGACCGTTCCAAGACCACCGCGCAGAATGCCATGTTTACATTCGATCTCCTTTTGCAAAACCGGCCCCAGGTGAAGAAGATCGCCGTCATTTCCAGCGATTATCACATTGCGACGGGGGTCCTGCTCTTTGGCGCGGAGGCGATCCTGCGGGAAAGCGATATCGAAATTGCCAGCAACGCCGCGTGGAACGCGCCCAGCGGCACCCTGTCCGCCATGTTCCAGGCCGGCGCGCTGATCGAACTGGCGGGCGACGTCGAAACGGCCTATGCAATCTACTATAACACCTACGATATCCACGAACTGCCGCCGCTGCACGAAGGCACCTGAAGGTTTTATACTTTGGCTGGGGAACCGCCGCCGGGAATGGAAAGAACGGCGGCGGTTTTCCCATATAAGCCTGTCTGGACGTTCCGGGAAAGGCATTTTAAGAGGAATACCGGAAAAAGCAAACTTTTTTTCCAAAAAGGGGTTGACAAAAGGAGGGAAACGCGG
>CAMOIA010000214.1 GCA_946615785.1 uncultured Clostridia bacterium | reverse complement strand
GCGTGCGGACGGCCGCGTATATACCCTGGACGATCCGCCGGAACTGGACAAGCAGAAAAAGCATAACGTCGAACTTGTGGTGGACAGGCTTGTGATCCGCGACGGAATCCAGAAGCGCCTGACGGACAGTCTGGAAACCGCCATGAAGCAGGCTGCCGGCCTTGTGATCTGCCAGGATGCGGATACCGGGGCCGAAACGCTGTATTCCCAGAACTATGCGTGTCCTGACTGCGGCATCAACATCGAGGCGCTTGAGCCGCGTATGTTTTCGTTCAATTCGCCCTTCGGCGCCTGTCCGGAATGCTCGGGTCTTGGCGAAATGATGAAGGTGAGCGCGGACCTTGTGGTTTCGGATGCGTCACTTTCGCTGAACGAAGGCGCGGTCAGCTGCATGGGCTGGAACAGCGGGGACAGGGGAAGCACGGCAAACCGTATTTTCAGCGCCATGGCTGATCATTTCGGCTTTTCCATGGACACGCCTTTTGCCGACCTGAGCGATCAGGCGAAAAGGCTGATCCTTTACGGAACCAACGGGGAAAAGCTGCCCGTCCGCTTTGACAACGGCACAAAGGACGGCGGCGTGTATATGACGGATTTCGAAGGCATCCTCCCTTCCATTGAACGCAGATGGCGCGAGACGCAGTCCGAGGGGATGCGCGAAACCTACGAAAACTATATGGCTCCGGAGCCCTGTCCGGTCTGCGGCGGAAAACGGCTCAGGCGGGAATCACTCGCAGTGACGGTTGGCGGAAAGAACATCGCCGAAGTGTGCGATTTGAACGTTACCGCGTGTATGGATTTCATGAACCACCTTACCCTTTCGCCGAATCAGCGCGTGGTGGCCGACCAGATCCTCAGGGAAATGAACGCGAAACTCGGCTTTCTAAGGGACGTGGGTCTGGAATACCTCACATTGTCCAGAGGGGCTGCGACGCTTTCCGGCGGCGAAGCGCAGCGGATCCGGCTCGCAACCCAGATCGGCAGCGGCCTGATGGGGGTTCTGTATGTGCTTGACGAGCCATCCATCGGATTGCACCAGCGGGATAACGCAAGGCTTCTGGATACCATGCGCCGCCTGCGGGATCTCGGAAACACCCTGATCGTTGTCGAACACGACGAGGAGACCCTTCGCGCGGCTGACGAACTGGTGGACATCGGTCCCGGACCCGGCGAGCACGGCGGGTATATCGTCGCGCAGGGAACGGCAGAGGATCTGATGAAGACACCCGAAAGCATTACGGGGCAGTATTTAAGCGGACGGAAGCGGATTGCGCTTCCTGAAAAACGCAGGGAACCCAAGGGCTTTCTTACGGTTGTAGGGGCGAGGGAACACAACCTGAAAAACATCACCGTCCGCTTTCCGCTCGGCGTCATGTGCTGCGTGACCGGGGTGTCCGGCAGCGGGAAGAGCAGCCTTGTGAACAGCATTCTGTACGGGCATCTCAACCACGTTCTCAACCGCGCAAAATACCGCAGGGCCAATTTCGACAGGATCGACGGCGCGGAACAGCTTGATAAAATCATCGCCATCGATCAAAGCCCGATCGGCCGTACGCCGCGCTCCAACCCTGCAACGTATACAGGACTGTTTGATCTGATCCGGAAAGTGTTTGTGCAGACGACGGAAGCGAAGGTGCGCGGGTACGCGGAAAACCGTTTTTCCTTTAATGTGAAGGGAGGACGGTGCGAAGCCTGCGCGGGCGACGGGCTGAAGCGGATCGAAATGAATTTCCTTCCGGATATTTACGTGCCGTGCGAGGTCTGCGGCGGCAGGCGGTATAACCGGGAAACGCTGGAGGTGAAATACCGGGGACTCTCCATTGCCGACGTGCTCGACCTGACGGTCGAGGAAGCCATGCGGGTTTTTGAAAACCACCCGCGCATTCTGGTGAAATTGCAGACTCTTTATGATGTCGGTCTTGGGTACATGCACCTCGGACAGTCCTCCACCACGCTTTCCGGCGGTGAAGCGCAGCGGGTGAAGCTTGCGACGGAGCTGAGCCGCAAAGCGACGGGCAGGACGCTCATTCTGCTGGACGAACCGACGACGGGATTGCATATGGACGACGTGAACCGCCTGAACAGCGTGCTGCAGCGGCTTACAGACGCGGGAAATACGGTGCTCGTCATCGAGCATAACCTTGATATCATCAAGACGTCAGATTATCTGATCGATCTTGGCCCCGAGGGCGGAGAAGGCGGCGGAACAGTGGTGGCTCAGGGCACTCCCGAACAGGTGGCCGAGGCAGAAAACAGCTATACGGGCCAGTTCCTGAAAAAGCTCTTGTCATGAACGAAGAAGACCGGAAAGGGGGCTCGGAACATGGAAGAAAAGAAGGAACCATTGCCGGTAAAAACCGAAACAGCCGAGCGGAATACGGACATCAGCATCGAAACGCGGGAGGAAACCGCCCTGTCCGGGCCTGATGCGGCATTGCCTGCAAAAACAGGGGATCCAATCGAACTGGCGCGCGCGCGGGAGCACTATGAAGGACTGGTGAGCAAGTATAAAAAGCGCCAGCACGACACCCTTGTGGATACGGTGACGACCGGGCTCAGCTATGCCGACGAAGTAGCGGTGGACCTTGGACTGATGGAGGATACGGGCCTGCTTTCTGAGACGATGGACATGGTGTCCACAGCGCTTCCGTTTGCGATCATCGCGGTGACCGAGCAGGCCAAGGTGATCATGGGCAAAAAAACACAAAAAGCCGCCCTTGAAAACACGCTATACCGCGTGGTGAAGACCGGGGCGGCCATGGGCGCAGGCGCCCTTGCGGGCACAGTGGGCGGCTTTGGCGCGGCGATTCCGGCGGCCATCGGCGTGCGCGCGCTGCTGGATCAGCACAAGAGCCGTGCGCTGCTCGGCAACCGGATTCAGGGCCGGACAAATCGTCTTTCTTCCCTTCGGGAGAGGATGAACAAACGGCGGGGAACACGTGTTCCCGATCCGGCGGAGGAACGGGAAAAAACGGAATAAGAAACACCGCGGAGCCAGAGGTCTGCCATGCGGCGGGCTTTCGGCTTCTGCGGTGTTTGAGGGAGCATTTATGCTGCTTGAAACTGCTTATAACGGTCTTTCGTCCTTTGGCCTGTGCGGCACAGGGATTGCGCAGATTTTACGGCGGCGGCCTTTTACAGTTTGCCGATGATGGATGTGATGACCCACGCGCCCGCAACGATGGCTGCGATCCAGGTGATTTGCTTAAGGATGCCGGCCCATCGCTCAGTCAGCGGAGATTTTTTGGAAGCCTCACGTTTTTTCTCCCATTCGGCCATGTCCGCCTGATGCTTTTTTTCGGCTTTATCAAGGCGGCTCTCCAGTTTTCCCATTCGTTCCTCAAGGCGGTTCATGGCTTTCTGCGTTTCCGCGGCCTGGGATTTGGCTTCCCTGACGAGGGCGAGCACTTTTTCCTCGTTTTCGGCACGGCTCGCTTCGAGCG
>CAMOIA010000213.1 GCA_946615785.1 uncultured Clostridia bacterium | reverse complement strand
AATCCCTGGTACACCTCCGTGGCCACCGTGCTCCCCAACACCAAGGTTGAAAACGACGAACTGAACACCTACACCCAGCTGACTGCCAACGGCAAGTTCTCCTCCTCCAAGGGCGGCGAAAACCTGTTCGTGAACATCATCATCAGCGGCCTTGCGGCTGCCAATGTTGACAGCGCGGAAGCGGCTGCCAAGATGGTCACCGAAGAATGGTTCGGCGATTTCTATCTGGAACTGAAGAACATTGCCTGGGACCGCATCGTGGAATACTACGGCTCCATCTGATCCCGCGTCGGTCATGCGGAATTTTCCCTGCGTGCCTTCCCTTCGGGGAGGGCACGCAGGGGCATCATTGAACAGGAGAGGGATATCATGTATAAAAAACAAATGTCATTGCAGCGAATCTTCTGTCTGCTCTCCCTTGCTGCCAGTGTCATCGTGTTCGTTTATTCGCTGGGAATCATGACAGATCTCTATGACACCTTGTACAGCATGATTCCCGATCCCACAGATCTTGATTCCGCCCGCGTGGCCGGTGCGAGAATCTATTATGACATGCAGGGTTTTAACCGCGGTCTTCTGTACTGCGGCATCGCATTGATCCTGCTTTCGTGCCTGCTGTTCATAACCAATACCCATACCCGGCGCAAGTATTATATCGGCAACTACTGTGCGGTGGCGCTCAATGCCGTCGCCAATGTGGGCGTGGCCATCTGGGCACATATCCAGATTGCCGCCTTCAAAAACCAGTACCTGACCACGGTTGATTTTGCCCAGCTGGAAAGAAGACTGTCAAGGCTTGGAACCTATACCGATTCCACCTTCTGGTTTGATATTCACTATTTCGTGTTTGCGCTTACGCTGATCGCGACAGCGCTTCTGATTGTGAATGTGATTTTGAAAGTTCGGCTGATGAAGGACGAAGCAGCGCTGCTTCAGAACGGAAAGGCGGTGTCCGCATAATGGATGATCAGAATATCAGGGTCGACCGCATGCGCTTCAGCAAGAATACCCAGTCCTCCCGTCTGGCGTTGCTTGCGATTGTGCTGAACGTGCTTTTCTTTATCAGCATCTATAAATATGTCTGCAAGGACGCTTCAAGATCGGACGAATTCTATTACACGGCTCTGATGGGCGCTTCCATTCTGTATAACCTGGTGTTCATGCTGGCCACGTTCCTTTCGTCCGAGGGCGTAAAGAACTACAAGCCCAATTTTTCCTATATCATGTTTGGCCTCGCGGCCATCCAGATCGCGCGCATTTTCATCTATCCGGTAAGCGCCCATGCCCAGAGCGGCCTGATGAGCGACGGACAGTTTATCCGGCTGATTGTTTACCTTGTCTTATCCGCGCTTTGCCTGGTCGGAGCCGCGCTGATCAACCTTGCCAAGAGCCGCGCGCTGGCAGCGCATACCGCTTCCCTGGAAGCGGGCAAGGCATAAGGAGGGCAAACAAAAATGGCAGAGCTCAGTTTGAAACACATCGACAAAATATATGACAACAACGTCCAGGCGGTCTTCGATTTCAACCTGGATGTGAAGGACGGCGAGCTGATCGTTCTGGTCGGCCCCTCAGGCTGCGGCAAATCCACCACGCTGCGCATGGTGGCGGGCCTGGAGGACATTTCCAAAGGCACCCTGACCCTGGACGGACGGGACATTACCCAGACCCCCGCCAAGGACAGGGACATGGCCATGGTGTTCCAGAACTACGCCCTCTACGGCCACATGACTATTTATGAAAACATGGCCTTCTCCCTGACGCTGCGCAAGGAGGATCCCAATGTCATTCATAAAAAGGTTCTGGCGGCGGCGGAGATTCTGGACCTGACCACCCAGCTCAACAAAAAGCCCTCCCAGCTTTCCGGCGGTCAGCGTCAGCGCGTGGCCATGGGCCGCTCGATCGTCCGCAGCCCGAAGGTGTTCCTGTTCGACGAGCCGCTTTCCAACCTGGACGCAAAGCTCCGCAGCGCCACCCGCCGCGAAATCATCCTGCTGCACAAGCGGCTGAACGCCACCATGCTCTACGTCACGCACGATCAGACCGAAGCGCTGACGCTGGCGGACAGGATCGTGTGCATGTCCATGGGCCATGTCCAGCAGATCGGAACGCCCCTGGAGCTGTATCTGAACCCGAACAATATTTTCGTTGCCAGCTTTATCGGGCTTCCGCCCATGAATATTTTCGACGTCGCCGTGAAGGACGGCACCCTGGTGGGCAAAGGCTTCACCGTGCCGCTCACGCCGGAACAGAAGGCGACACTGGCCCCCTACAACAACAAAGAGATTTCCCTCGGCGTGCGTCCGGAGGATATTTCCGAGGGCGGCGACATGGTCATGGATGTGACCACCAACGAGAACCTTGGCATGAACACCCTGGTTCACGGCCATCTGGCAGGCAATCGCATCACCGCCAAGCTGAAGGGCTGGACGAATTACCGCGACGGGGATCAGGTGAAGATCGCCTTCGGCAGGATGCATTTCTTTGACAAGGAAACCACCCAGGCCATTCGAAAGGACGGTAACGTGAAATGAGTGAAAAGAACGTCCTGCGCAAGCTGCTGGTATCTCTCAAGCGCAAGCCGGCGCTGATCGCCATGTTCGTCCTGCTGGTTGCATTCGTTGTGTATACCTTCAGTCTGACAAACGTGTCCCATACCACGTCCCGTATCAACAAGTCCAATATGGGCCTGGCGGAATTTGCCACCATCCTTTTGTCGGTTCTTTCCATGGTCTGCTTCATGAACGCGTATCCGCGCCGCAAAAAGCCGAATTACCTGATGCTCGGTCTTTCCCTTGCGCTGGTTGTGATCGTTATTATTTGCGATTCCGTGTACATCGGCAAGATCGCGGAAGCCCTGAACGACCCGCGCTCTCAATTGGATACAGCCAAGGAAACCTACATCCTGGCGACGCGGGGCATGCTGAACGTGCACAGGGTGATCCTGGTCATCGGCGGCGCGCTTGCCGTGCTGGTACCGTGGTACGGAAAACTGCTGCGCAAGATCAATACCAACGTCAACATCGAAGGCAACAGCGACATGGCTGCCATCGAGATCGAGGGCAACGACTGACGCTTTCCCGGGCGGCAGAATCTGCCAGGAGGGGAAAGATAAGCCGGTAAGGATCGCATGAGTAACAACGATAATGCTCCGCAGGACAAAAGGGCCAACATGGAGGAAAAGCTCAGCCGCCATGCCAAAGCGGTGGACGATCTGATTCACGCAGACGTTACCAATTCCCCGGCTGTAGACCCGGACGAGCTGAGAAAATACCGTTCCGGATTCAAACTGAAACTGCCTGCCTGGCTGAAGGCTGCGCTGATCAAGGTCTGGTTCGGCGGAATGATCTGCTACTTCTTTGTGTGGGGCCTTGGGCCCTACGGTGTCAGCACCCTGGATACCGTGGTGGTGATGGGCGTGGTGCACGGCATCGTCACGGATCTGATCGTCAACAACATTTTTCGCTACTATGCCAG
>CAMOIA010000212.1 GCA_946615785.1 uncultured Clostridia bacterium | reverse complement strand
CCTCAGGACTTCCCCGCCGACGTCATCAAGTGGTACAATGACAAGGTGGCTGTGAAGGATGCCGGCTGGGCCATCGCCAACGCCCTGTATTCCGTTTCCATGGAAGCGGAAGCCGAGTACCAGAAGGTGCTGACTGAAAAGTACAAGGAATACCGCGACAAGCTGACCATGTGCGCGCCCGAAGAATTCGACGCCCTGTATGCGCAGTTTGCCCAGGAATACCTGGACGCCGGCTATCAGGAAGTCATCGACGAACGCGCCAGGAACTTCGAAGAAGGCTTCTCCACGAGCATTCTGAACACCACCGCAGAACCGGTTGATCTTTCGAAGTAATCCCCTTTAAATCAGGGGGCTGTCCCACAAGGATGGCCCCTTTTCTTCGTTTTCAGGAGCAAAAGCCCTGCTGTTCAGCCGCAGGAAGCCTTAAAACACGCCGGAAACCAAAACCAGGTTTCATTTCCGAACCTCGCATTGGCAATTTGTGCTTTGAAGCACCCGTTACGGATACCACCATACAGATCCAATCTGCCTCTCCGCTCTTTCGCCGCCATCACTCCAGAGAAGGGAACCAAACTGCATGAAAGATTTTTTTCTGAGCCTTTCCACAAGGATCGACGCGCCTCTTACAGTTAAGCCGATTGAAAACGCGGTCCGAATTCTCAAACGCGACATGAAGGAAACACTGACTGAAAGCCGGGAGAAAAACGTAATCCGGGTCTGCATCGATTCGTCCCTTTTGCCGGAGCACTATACCGCAAAGGTCACAGAGAACGAAATCCTGTTTACCTGCGGCGACGCTCTGGGGGCAGTGTACGCGCTTTTGTCCGTCAGCGAACGGGCGCTTGGCATTCAGCCGCTGGACTGGTGGATGGGTGTGAATGCGAAAAAGAAGCCGTGCGCTGCGATTCCCTGCCAAAGCTGGCGTTCACCCGAATGGAAAGTGCGGTACCGCTGCTGGTTTGCAAACGATGAGGTGCTCTTCACCCTCTGGCATATGGCCGAAAGCGAGCGAATGCAGGTATGGCGCAGGCTGTTTGAAACCATCCTGCGCTGCGGCGGCAACATGGTGATTCCGGGTACGGACCGGGAATACGACGGGCGGACGCTCTGCGACGCCGCCCTGGAGATGGGGCTCTGGCTGACAAATCATCACACAGAGCTGCTTGGCGCGCGGATGTTCGCCCGGGTCTATCCCGACCTCCAGCCCTCCTATACCCTGTACCCCGAGCTGTTTGAAGGGCTCTGGCGCGAAGCAGCCCTGCATTACAAAGGCCGCAGAGTCGTATACGCGATCGGTTTCCGCGGTCAGGGCGACCGCGCGTTCTGGCACGACGAGAAAGGGTTTGACAGCGACGAAGCGAAAGGCGCCCTGATCAGCCGCGTGATGCGGCGCCAGATGGAGATCGTACGGGAAATCAGCCCGGACGCAGTATTTGCCACCAACCTGTACGGCGAAATGATGGCGCTGTACAGAAAAGGACACCTGCAGATTCCAGAGGAGGTGATCAGGCTCTGGGGGGATAACGGCTACGGCCGCATGGTATCCCGGCGGCAGGGAAACGAGAATCCGCGCACGGACGCCATGCCGGACGTCAATGAAAGCGGAGCTAACGGCATTTATTATCACGTCAGCTTTTATGATCTGCAGGCCGCAAACCACATTACCATGCTGCAGACCCCGCCGCAGATGATCGCGGACGAATTGCGCACCGTGCTTGAACATCACGCAGGAACGCTCTGGAACATCAACGTCGGCTCTGTCAAGCCGCATGTCTTTATGCTGGACCTGATCCGGCGTATGTGGACGGACGGTCAGTATGACGCAAAGCAGGCGGCGGAGGATTTCAGCGAAACCTATTTCTCCTCCCCCGCCGCGGCGCCCCTTCTGACGGACTATGCCGAATGCGCCGTACAGTACGGCCCGAATGCGGACGACAGGGCCGGGGATCAGTATTATCATTTTCCGCTGCGTGCCCTCGCGAGGGCGCTTTTGCGCGGCGAAACCGCAAAGGCCGTCCCCTCCCTGTACTGGGCGGCAGGCGAAATAAGCTTCGCTGACCAGGTGCGGCGTCTTGCAAAAACCGTGAAACCCGGCATTGCGTCCTGGCAGAATTATGAATTGAGATGCCGGGAAGTGATGAACGTGCTGGAAGAAGACGCCTCAGTCCGTCTTCGGGAAACACTGCTTCTGCCCGCCGTCATACACCATGCAGGATGCGCCGGCCTGTATGCCTTCTGTCAGGCCTGTATGCATGCTGTCAACGGCAATATCCTGCAGGCCTATCTGTGGACGGACAAAGCGCTGCAGGCTAACAGGAAGGCGCTCAACGCCATGCGACAGGTACGCGGACGGTTTACGCACATCTATGACAACGACTGCTTCGCCGGCATCGGGCTGACCGTACAGGTGCTTGAGGGCGTTCGCTCCACCCTGCGCATCCAGGGAGATGGCGAAATGCTGTATAACTGGGAAAAGCAGTTTCTCACTCCCCCGGAGGAAAAGCTTGTGGTCCTGCAGACGCATCGCACGATACAGCTGAGCGACGACGAGCTCTGCAGGAGACTTTGCGGCGAGGTGCCGCTGGAAGAAGCGTTTACAGCACAATGACCCGACGTTTTATGTATGAAAATCGTCTTTGAACAGCTCGCTCTGCAAATTGCAGAATTTGCATACTTTATAGCAAAATCTGCATAGCAGTATTTAATATAAGCAATTATAATATATCTATCTGGCGAGATATATACCGAATTCGCCGTCGGCATATAACAGACACCCCGCAAGCGCCTGCTGAATTGTTTGATTGGGAGGGATTGCCGTGAGGACCGCAAAAGCGGCAGAAGTGACTGCAGTGCGGAAAAGAAATCCGCATAGGGGCTTTTCCTGGAAGACATACCTGAAGCGTTACTGGACGCTGTACCTGCTTCTGGTTGGACCCATTGCGTTTTTTGTGATTTTCCGTTATACCCCGATGAGCTATATCCTGCTGGCGTTCAAAAAGAACAATATCCTTGTGCCGCCATGGCAGGTGGCCTGGGCCAAAAACAACGGGTTTGAATGGTTTATCAAAGCGTTTCGGGATAAGAATTTCATTCAGGCCCTGAAAAACACCATTTTCCTCAACCTGCTTGATCTGGTCATCGGCTCCCCCATGCCCATCATCATGGCCCTTCTGCTCAACGAGCTGGCTTTTCCAAAGTACAAGCGGCTCACCCAGACCATTCTCTACCTCCCGCACTTTTTGAGCTGGGTCATCATTTCCACCATCGCCCTGCGTCTTTTCGCCACAAACGACGGCATGATCAATAAGCTCTTTGGCACCCAGATCCCGTTCATGGGAACGGAGGGAAACTGGCGGGCGTCTTACATCGCTTTGGGCATATGGAAGGAGTGCGGCTGGAATACCATCATCTATCTCGCCGCCCTAACCGCCATCAGCCCCGAATTGTACGAAGCCGCCGAAGTGGACGGGGCAAGC
>CAMOIA010000211.1 GCA_946615785.1 uncultured Clostridia bacterium | reverse complement strand
GAATGAGGTCAAAAGGACTTTTGACTTTCTGGCTGCCGATGATCTGCTGTATCCGGCTGATTTCCGCGTTTACCAGGGGGAGCAGCGCCTTTGGATCGTCCGTATAGTTTCCAAGCCTGCCGCCGGTGTACCGGTCCTTTTGAATGCCCAAAAAGCGCCTTTCCATCTCCGGATCATAGCGTCCATAGGCAGCGAACAGCCCAACCGCATCGGCGATCAGTTCATCCCGCACGGCATCCACGTTTCCGGGGTATTGCCTGCGGCAGATAACATGGGTTAATTCGTGGAAACGGCGAATGGTATCAGAAAGCTGAAGCCACTGCCTTTCGCTGCAGCCCATGGAAACGGCATTTACATGGCTGTAAGGCCCACGGGACAGCACGATCAGCATATCGATATAATTGGCTTTCACAGCCGTAAAGCGCCTGAAAGCCTCTGCTTTCTCTGATTCTGGAAAGAGCGCCAGATGGGCATGAATCCTGGGCCAATTGAACACCGTCAGCATCGAAGCGCCCTGGCTTTGCGGGACCGGAGTGAGGGGACCGGATTTCGCTGCGGTCAGGTTTCGAATCACCAGCTCAAAATCCCGGCGGTTGCCCAGCGTGACCGCACGGACCGGGCCTGCCGGCGTCTCTTCCGTTTCCAGTCTGTCAAATGGATCTCCCTGATAGTGTGCGAGGCTTCTGTCCGCAGGTTCGATTCCCTGCAGTGCCGCCTGTTTGTAGGTTTCCTGACTGTCAACGTCGGGGTTCAGATACAGCTGAGGGTATTCGGCAGCCAGCATTTCCAGTACCGTGTTGCTCATGCCACAGCCTCCATCGGTATAGATCCATAATATCCATTCAGGATTGCATAAAACTTCTGAACCCGCAACGTGTTTAGAACTTACAAGTCAAAAATACCGCCTTCAAGAGCGCTTCTGGCAGCTAAAATGTACTTGCTGGTATCCAGCGGATCCACACCGCGTCGCGGGGCGATGGCTCCAAGCTCCAAAGGACAGTTGCGATAGCCGTGCAGCCGCACAGCCATTCCGCCGCGTCCGCCGGTAATCTGCGCCAGGCGAACAGGATAATCCAGGGATTCAGAAGCGGGAATCAGACAATTGACGGATGCGGAATCATCCTCGCTGTTAATTGCGATCACTTCGCCCCGCATGGTATTGACATCGCTCATGATTTTGCCGCTCGTTTCCTTGGGGATCCGAAAGCGTACGCTTAAAAACGGCTCCAGCAGCACGCTGCCGCCGTTTTTCAATCCGTCCTGAATGGCCCAGGGCGTCGCGACGATAAAATCGAGCGGATGCGTGTGAAATTGATGATGGCTTCCTCCGGTGAGCACAATGTCCACATCCGTCACCTGCCATCCCAGACGCCCCTGCGAAAGGGCCAGCGGAAGCGCCTGCTCAACCTGATGCTGATAGCGGGGCAGAATATCGCGTCCGGCCACTTCGGAACGGAAGCTGACCCCGCTGCCGCGCGGCGCAGGCGACAGGACAAACTGCAGGATGGCCCAGCAGGGCTTAGGCATGGTGTAGGCACAGAAACCAACTGCCTTGCGGGCGACGGTTTCACGGTAGATGATGGATGGATTGGAAAAATGGGCTGCAAGGCCGAAACGGGTTTTCAGAGCGTCCTGCAGAATTTCAAGCTGGATGGCACCCATGGCGTCAATGTGGAGCTCTCCGGTATCATGCACAAATCGGGTCTTCAGAAGCGGATCCTCATCGGAAAGGATCTGGCAGGCGGCGGCCAGCTCCCTTTGCTTCTGCGGATCATCCGCTTTCGCCCGCACCGTGGTGAGCGGTGTGCGGAAGGAGCCGGGCTGCACTTTGCGCGGCAGAAGCTCCATGTCGCCGACCACCTGTCCAACCTTCATCTGGGTGCCGTAAACCACGCCGATTTCGCCGGCTTTCAAAAGCCCTGTGTCTGTGCCGCTCACGTCGCGGATCTGGGTGATTTTGCTTTGTACACGCGTTTCTTCTCCGGTTACGGGGTTGATTCGGCCTGGAAGCGTAATTGCGGAACGGTTTTCGATCTGCCCTCCATACAGCCGGACCCATACGCCCCTGCCGAGCGTACGGTCGTGTTCTACGGCAAAAGCGACACAGGAAAGGGCGGATTTGGACATGTCCGGGGGCGGCAGGAAATCCACAATGCCGTCCAGAACCGCTTCAATGCCTTCGCCCCGCAGGGCCGAACCTCTCAGTACAGGGAAGACAGCGCCCTTTTGTGCGAGCGGGGGAAGGACAGCACGGACGGTATCGTTCGGGATGCTTTCCTCCGTCAGATAACGCTCCATCATTGTGTCGTCGGCATTGCAGACAGCCTCTAAGAGGGTTTCCGGATCGTTTAGAAGGTCTGCCTGCGGTGTCAGCATGCTTCGAATCTGGGCGGCAACGCGCTCAGCGTCTGCTCCTTCCCGGTCCATTTTATTGATAAAAAAGAACAGGGGAATGTGCTGAGCGTTCAGCGCGTCGAAAAGCTGCTCTGTCTGTGGCTGCACGCCTTCCGCGCCGCTGACCACAATGACCGCGCCGTCGAGCGCCCACAGGGAACGCTCGATTTCAGCGGAAAAATCGGTATGTCCGGGCGTATCGATCAGATTGATTTTTTGACCGCGCCAGTTCAGCCGCACGCAGCTGGCCCGCACCGATATGCCTCTTTTTTGTTCTACGGGCAGGCTGTCGGTGTGTGCCGTGCCGCTGTCCACACTGCCGGCGGAGCGGATGGCGCCAGCCTTCAGCAGCAGCTGTTCCGATAAAGTGGTTTTCCCGGCGTCAACGTGGGCGAAAATGCCGATATTGCGCATATTTGTCGTCCTCTGTATTGGGTGAGTGGGGTTCTGTTCTGCAAGGGCGCTTTAATCCTGTTCAAAGCGGACGAAAGCGTCGCCGTTTCCAAGCAGATCTGCGAGGCGCCCTGGATCAGCTATTTTTCCGATTCGGGTATAGCTGTAAGGCGTGTCAAAGGAACGGTAAAAGACAACGACGCAGGCATCCTCAAAGAGCATGATATCGCCGGCGCGGACGTGACCGACTCTTTCCGGCGCACAGGGGATGGGGCTTAACAGATAGTGGTATTTTTCATTTCCGTTCAATTCCGTCATGGCCAGTTCCATCGGCAGAAGCGCCGCAAAAGCCCGGGCTGTTTCGTTTTTTTCAAGGTCGGCTGTGAAGGTTTTGTCACCGATAAACAGTTTCATGTCGTCAGCTTTCTCCTTTTTGTACTTGTCTTTCGTGAACGGTATGCCTGTAAAGATAAGCCTGCTTCTCCCGTGCGTCCTGTGCTTCCAGGGAGGTGCTGTCGTGAATGCCGCTAAGAAATTCCAGATGGTGCCGAAACTCATGCCGGACGACGCCCCGCAGAATCCTTCTGGCAGCCTCTGCGTCAGCAAAGGGATAAAGACGGTCAAATGAGCCTTTATAGATGACGATCTGCCGTACACCGCCAAAGATCAAATACTGTCCCATCGTATAGAGGTCGTCTGCCTG
>CAMOIA010000210.1 GCA_946615785.1 uncultured Clostridia bacterium | reverse complement strand
AAGAGCAGCTCGACCTTGTGGCGGACGGAAAAGAAAACTGGAAGGAAGTTTTGAAAGCCTTCTATCCCGAGTTTCAGACGGAGCTTGAAAACGCCGAAGCGCAGATCGAGAAAGTGGTCGTGCAGGATGAACCGAGCGACGTTCTGTGCGATCAGTGCGGCGCCAGAATGGTTTATCGTGAAGGGCGCTATGGCAGATTCCTCGCCTGTCCGAATTTCCCGACCTGCCGCAATACAAAACCCATCCTGAAATATATCGGCGTCAAATGTCCGAAGTGCGGCGGGGGGATTCTGGAAAAGGTTTCCCGGAAGAACAGGCGCTTTTATGGCTGTGAAAACTATCCGGAATGCGATTTCGTTTCGTGGGAATGCCCGGTCAATGAACGCTGCCCGAAATGCGGCGGGGATATGACGATGAAGATCAATCGGAAAGGGGAAACCTGGCACCTTTGCGCGAACGAGCAGTGCCGTTACAAGGAGCTCGCGGAAAAAGAAAGCGTGGAAACATGAGGGAAATCCGGGTTATCGGCGCGGGCCTTGCGGGCTGTGAGGCGGCCTGGCAGATTGCAAACCGGGGCATTCCCGTCGTATTGATGGAGATGAAGCCGGAAAAAATGTCCCCGGCGCACCACTCGCCGCTGTTTGCGGAATTGGTCTGCTCCAATTCCCTTCGCTCAGACCGCATTTTCAATGCTGTCGGCTTATTGAAAGAAGAAATGCGCTGCCTGAACAGCCTGATCATGCGCTGTGCGGATGAAAACCGGGTGCCTGCGGGCGGCGCGCTTGCGGTGGACAGGGTCGGCTTTTCAAAGAGCGTTACGGACGCGATCCGGCAGCATCCCCTGATTCGTCTGGAGGAAGGGGAAGTCACGTCGATTCCGGACGGCATTGCCCTTATTGCCGCAGGCCCGCTTGCGAGCGACGCGCTTTGCGATGCGATCGCGAAGCTTGAAAACGTCGGAACACTGAATTTTTACGACGCCGCGGCCCCGATCGTCACCAAGGCCTCCATTGATATGAGCAAGGTCTTCAGAGCGTCGCGGTATGACCGCGACGGCGGCGCCGATTATCTGAACTGCCCAATGAATCGGGAGACGTATTTCCGCTTTGTCGATGCCCTTGTCCATGCTGAAACGGCGGAAATCCATGGATTTGAAGAAAGGCATGTGTTTGAAGGATGCATGCCGGTCGAATCCATGGCCAAACGAGGGCCGATGACGCTTGCGTACGGCCCGCTGAAGCCAGCTGGGCTGAAGAAACATGTGACAGAACCTCTGTTTGCCAACGTACAGCTTCGACAGGACGATGCCGGCGATACGATGTATAACATCGTCGGTTTTCAGACACGGCTGAAATTTCCGGAGCAAAAGCGCGTGTTTGGAATGATCCCCGGTCTTGAAAACGCCGAATTTGTGCGCTACGGCGTGATGCACCGCAATACCTTCCTGCACAGTCCGGGGTTTTTGAGCCCGCAGTTTGAGGTTCTTTCGCGTCCCGGCCTGTTTTTTGCAGGCCAGATCACCGGGGTTGAAGGATACGTGGAAAGTGCAGCCAGTGGCCTTTACGCGGGCATCTGCGCGGCCAAAAGAGCACAGGATTTGCCTTTGCCCGATTTTACCAGAAAAACCGCGCTCGGCGCGCTCGGCGCCTATGTGTCGTCGCCAAACAGCGATTTTCAGCCGATGAACATTACTTTTTCCCTGATGGAAGGCACCGTGGAACGGATAAAGGATAAGGTAAAGCGGGCACAGGCCGTTGCGGACAGGGCCATTCTGGAAATCAACAGGGTAAAACAGGAATTTGATTTGGAGGGAAAGCTATGACTTTAAAGGGTACGACCATCTGTGCCGTTCGGAAAAACGGACAGACTGCGATTGCGGGCGATGGTCAGGTAACGATGGGGGAAAGCACGATTTTTAAAGGGACGGCAAGAAAAGTCCGTCGCATTTATCATGATTCTGTCGTTACCGGCTTTGCGGGCTCTGTAGCGGACGCGTTCAGCCTCTGTGAACGTTTCGAAGACAAAATGACGCAGTGCGGCGGCAATCTTGAAAGAGCGGCAGTCGCGCTTGCGCAGGAATGGCGCGGTGACAAGGGAATGCGGAACCTTGAGGCGATGCTGATCGTGGCGGATAAGGAAAGCCTGCTGATCGTTTCCGGAACCGGGGAAGTGATCGAGCCGGACGGCGGTGTGGCCGCGATCGGCTCAGGCGGAAATTACGCGCTGGCAGCTGCGAGAGCGCTTTCTGAGAATACGGACCTGAGCGCGCATGAAATCGCTGAAAAAGCACTGCACATCGCAGCGTCCATCTGCGTGTACACCAACGACAACGTGATCGTGGAGGATGTTTAATGATGAATGAATTGACGCCAAGAGAGGTCGTCCGTGAGCTGGACCGATACATCATTGGCCAGGATGAGGCGAAAAAAGCGGTAGCCATCGCACTTCGCAACCGCTACCGCAGGAATATGCTCCCGGACGAAATGCGGGAGGAGATTTATCCCAAGAACATTCTGATGATCGGACCGACGGGCGTCGGCAAGACCGAGATCGCAAGAAGGCTCGCGAAGCTGGTCAAGGCCCCCTTCATCAAGGTGGAGGCCACGAAATTCACCGAAGTGGGATATGTTGGAAGAGATGTCGAATCCATCATTCGCGATCTGACGGAAAACGCTATTCATATGGTTCGGAAAGAGCATGCCGAGCGTGTGAAGGACAAGGCCAAGGTTCAGGTGGAGGAAAGGCTGATTGACATCCTGACGCATCCGGGAAAGAAGCTGCAGAGCAATCCCCTGGATTTTCTGCTTGGAAAAAATAAAGAACCGGAACCGACGGAAGCTGAAAAGAACGAGCTTTCCATGAAACGCAGCGAAGTGGCGCAGCAGCTCAGAGAAGGAAAGCTTGAAGACAGGGAACTTGAAATCCAGGTCGAGGAAGCGGCTCCTCAGCTTGAAGTCGGCGGGGCTTCGATCAGCATCGGCGATATGATGGGCGGCATGATGCCAAAGCGCATGAAAACAAGAAGGGTGAAAGTCAAGGACGCAAGAAAAATCCTTCTGGAAGAAGAATCCGATAAGCTGATCGACGAAGACGAGATCAAAGAAGAAGCGGTACGCAGGGCCGAACAAAGCGGCATTGTGTTCCTGGATGAAATCGACAAAATCGCCCAGCGTGGCAGCAACGGCCCCGATGTATCCCGGGAAGGCGTGCAGCGCGATATCCTTCCTATTGTAGAAGGCAGTACAGTAACAACAAAATATGGTCCAGTAAGAACAGACTTTATGCTGTTTATAGCTGCTGGCGCTTTCCAGGTCTCCAAAGTGACGGATCTGATCCCGGAGCTGCAGGGCCGCTTCCCCGTCCATGTCAATCTGAAAAGCCTGACGCAGGAAGACTTTGAAAAGATCCTGACGCAGCCGGATAACGCGCTCACACGCCAGTACCAGGCGCTGCTGCAGGTGGATAAAGTACATCTGCAGTTTGAAGATGACGCGCTGACAGAAATCGCAAAA